>JALRHE010000436.1 GCA_023253235.1 Steroidobacteraceae bacterium | reverse complement strand
AATCCACGAATACGTGTTACGCAATTGGCGCCTCGTCAAAGTGGCGACCACCAAGGCTCAACGCAAACTGTTCTTCAACTTGCGCCGCATGAAGAAGAACTTGACCTGGCTCTCGCCGAGCGAGACTCAGGCGGTCGCCACCGAACTCGGCGTCACGCCCGCGGAAGTCACCGAGATGGAACGCCGCCTGTCGGCGCGCGATCTGTCCTTCGATCCGACGCCCAACGAGTCGGAAGAAGACGAAGCCTATTCACCGGCCACTTATCTGCCGGCGGCGGACGCCGATCCAGCCGAGCAGGTGGAGAACGAAGAGTGGGACGATGAAGCGCATGCGAGCCTGACTCGTGCGATCGCCTCACTCGATGCGCGTAGTCGCGACATTCTGGCAAGCCGCTGGATGGCGGGCGATGCCGAGAAGGCGACGTTGCACGATCTGGCGGCCAAATACGGTGTATCAGCCGAACGCATCCGTCAGCTCGAAGCCAATGCGATCAAGAAACTGCGTGGCCTCATGCTCGAGGGCGCTGCGGTCAATTGACACCCTCGCGCGGCGCTGGCGGTGTCGTCGCCTTGCTGTAGCCGCGCGGTCTGATGGCCACCGTGTTGACGATGCGGGTGCAGCGTCGCCCATCATTCAAGTAGTAACCGTATTCGAACGAAGGCGTTGCTCGCCCATCGCGAGCGAGCTGTTCACGAATCGTCTTCTCGAGCTCTTCGGGAAAAGCGAAGCGCAGTTCGAGATCGGTGCTGCCACCCAACTCGAAATCGACCAGCATCGAACGAGTCCACACCGAGTAACCCGGAAACACTCGCGCACAAGCCAACGCCGGCACCGGATCGGCGAGCGCGGCTTGATAGCCACCGAACATCACGCCACCCGGATTACGTGAAATAGCGTTCAACGGCAATCGAATGCGTACCTCACGCCAGTCGCGATCGAGCTGGACAACCTTGATACGCATGGCGAGAAACGGCGGATACCACTCGAGCATGCGTGCTTCTGGCAACAGTCGACGCTCGGCAAAAAAGCGCAATACGCGCTGCATGAACCGCGGTCGGCTCATCGTATAGCCTCCTCGAAAACGATACTGTGCAGCAGCGCCGTGCGCAGAGCATCCGCTGCATAACCGCCGGCGAGTGTAATCACGAGCGGCAAGCCCAACTGATCCGCAAACTCGATCACCCGACGATCACGCGCGCGAATGCCAGCGTCGCTCAACGCAAAACGACCATAGCGATCTCCCGCTGCCACATCGACACCCGCGAGATAGAAGATCACCTCGGGTCTGAAACTCTGTGTGAGTAGCGGTAAATGCCGCTCGAGCTCCTCGAGATAACGCTCATCGTCGATGCCGTCCGGTAGCCCGACATCCAGAGATGAGCGCATCTTGCGCGCCGGATAGTTCCGCTCACCATGCATCGAAAAGGTGAATACCGACTCGTCACCCTCGAAAATCGCGGCAGTACCGTTGCCCTGATGAACGTCGAGATCGATGACGAGTGCACGACGCAGCAACCCCTCGTGCTGCAGGCGGCGAATGGTGATCGCCACATCGTTCAAAACACAGAAGCCCTCGCCATGATCGGCGAAAGCGTGATGGGTGCCACCGGCTAGGTTGCCGGCTCGCCCATCCGCGAGAGCAGCCCGGGTTGCGAGCAAAGTACCTTGTACCGCAAGACGTGATCGCCTGAGCAAACGCGGCGTCCACGGCACACCGAGTGCGCGCTGCTCCAGCGTCGACAAACCCGTTTCGAACAAGCGCTGCAGATAGTCTTCGGTGTGTACCCGAGCGAGATCCTCTCGGGCAGCCTCCTCAGGAATGACGATGGACGATGCAGGTAGCAGACCGCGCTCACGCAGCAAGTCGTAGATGAGCGTGTACTTCGCCATCGGGAACGGATGCCCGGGCGGAAGTGGCAGGAAGTAATCGGGATGGTGACTGACTTTCAAGTTGACGCCGAATGAGCTAGAACGGAGCGCTGCCGAGGAGCCCGCATGACACGAAACGAGACGATCCCTTACCCGAACCCCCTGTACTCCTGGTACGTGGTGTTCGTTCTGCTGCTCGCTTACATCCTGGCGTTCGTCGACCGCGAGATCATTGCGCTGCTCGTGCCGGACATCAAGGCCAGTTTGCAGATCAGCGACACCCAGATGAGCCTCCTGCTCGGCGGCGCATTCGCCGTGTTCTACACCTTCTTCGGAGTGGCGATCGCCTGGTTCGCCGATCGCGGCAATCGCCGCTGGTTGATCTTCTTCGGTGTCGTATTCTGGAGCTTGATGACGGCAGCCTGCGGCTTCGCCACCTCCTACATGGCGCTATTCCTCGCACGCGTTGGTGTCGGCGCAGGTGAATCTGCACTTAACCCTTCGGCCATGTCGATCCTCAAGGACTATTTCCCGCCCGACAAGATCGGTCGTGCCATTGGTCTTTATACCGCAGGCGTCTCGAGCGGCAGTGGCATCGCCTTCATCTTCGGCGGCGCAATCTATCCCAAGCTCAAAGAAATCGGTCCAGTCGAGTTGCCCTTGCTAGGCTGGCACGAACCGTGGCAGATGATGTTCATCTACGTAGGACTGCCCGGCCTGCTGGTCGCACTGTTGATCCTGACCATCAAGGAACCCATCCGTCGTGAATTTCTGGTGAGCGGTATGAAGCCCATCGCTTCGCCCGTGAATCAGACGCTCGCCTATCTGCTCAAGCGCTGGCGCGCGTTTCTCGTGCTCTTCTTCGCCCTCTCGGGCCTTGCCATCATGGCCTATGGCATCGGCTTCTGGATTCCGGAGTTCCTTCGCCGCACCTATAACCTGACACCCGAGGAGCTCGGTTACTGGATTCAGTGGCGCGGCGTGATCACCATCGTATTCGGACTGACCGGCGTGCTGATTGGCGGCTTTTTGAGCGATTGGTTCCAGAAGCGATATGAAGACGGCTACGTTCGCGTTTGTCTGCTCGCTTTCGTTGTCATGGCGACGGGCTACTGCCTCTTTACGCTGATGCCGACACCCTTACTCTCGGTACTGTTTCTGATTCCGGCGACGATCGGTGCGGCAGCACCGACTGCAGCGGGTGCTGCCGCGGTGGTTGCGATCGCGCCGCCAACCATGCGTGCTCAGATCGTCGCGTTCTACTACTTCGTGTTGAACGCGGTCGGCTTCTTCATCGGGCCAACAGCGGTCGCCATGGTCACCGACTACTACTTCGCCGACGAGTCGCAGCTGCGTTACTCGATGTTCGTCGTTGCCACGATCGTCTCGATCATCGGTGCAGCCTTGCTCGTCTACAACTTGCCGCACTTCCGCGCTGCGGCACGTGAGGCGCGTGAATGGGCGAACACGGCCAGTTGAGGTCTACACTCGACCCGTAAATCATTTCTCTCGAGAGGAGCACTCATCCATGGCACAGGCACCGGCCGATCCGAAACTTCCGATCCTGCAACGCGATCATCGCAGCGTGATGGGGAAGATCCTCTACACCAGCAAGAAGCCGGAACGCTTGAATCAGGAGCGCGGTCGCGAGTACTTCCGCATGGACGTCCACGCCGACGGTACCCGCACCTGCACGGCGCACTGCGAAATCGACGATCGTCCCTCGGTGATGCGCGACATCACCTATTCGCTCGATGCGCACTGGATGCCGACCGACTGTTTCGTCAGGCTCTCGGTCGCCAGCAAGTTCATGGGCTCGGGTTGGTTCCGCTTTCACCCGCAATACGCCGAATGCGAAACCTGGACCTCGCTAGAAGGCCGCGTCTCGCAGACGATGGATCTCTCGACGCCCCTGCTCACCTTTCAGAACCATGCGATCGCCTGCGATGCTTGGCATCTGCGCCTCATCGACCAGAACAAGCCCGGCGTCGTACAGCGCATCAACCAGATGCTGTTGTCGTCGCCCGATCACCGCGGTGCGACCGGCCCCATGCTCTTCTCGATCGGCCTGAACCTCGTGTTCGTCGGCCCGGAAAAGGTCACCGTCGGCGCCGGCACCTTCGACGCGCTGCATTATCAGTTCGTCAGCAACCCGGAGTTGCCGCAGGAGCACCCGCCCTACGATGTTTGGTGTACTGCCGACGGCGACTACCTGTTCCTGAAGGGACAGGTCGCCGGCTATATGCAGACCTACTACGAATTGGTCGAGCTATCCCGGGGACCACACTGGGGGAATTAATCGCGCTTCCGTGATCTATGTCGCATTTTTGTCACTAGACAGTCATATTGTCGGTTGTATACTCACCACGTTCGTGGCAGCCAGACAACACAGAACCCTAGGCGGGCGACGTGGACACGGAAAAGGGTGACCCCTCATTTTGGGGCTCCCGAGGAATCGGCCAACAGCGCGGTTCCGCCGGATTCAATTAGCGTCCATGGGGCGACTCCTTTGCAGTCGCCGCACAGCGCCAGACCCGGGAGTGACGACATCTGCCCAGCAAAACCCCGCGCTCTGCGCGGGGTTTTTTTTGATCAGGGCAGTTCGGTCGAGCCCATCAACCAGCGATCACACTCGCGCGCAGCACCGCGTCCCTCGTTGATCGCCCACACGACAAGACTCTGCCCACGCCGACAATCACCGGCCGCGAAGACGCCGGGAACATTGGTGGCGTAGTTGCCGTACTCGGCTTTGACGTTACGCCGATCGTCGAGTTCGATACCGAGATCCTGAGGCAACACGGTATCGGGCCCCGTGAAGCCCATCGCGAGCAATACGAGTTGCGCGGGTTGGGTGCGCTCCGTTCCGGCCTGCTCAACGGGAACAAGCTGGCCACGCTCGTTTTTCTCCCAACGTACTTCGACCGTGACGATTTCTTTGATTCGCCCAGCCTCGTCGCCGACGAGTTTCTTGACGGTCGTCAGATAGGCGCGTGGATCCTGACCAAACTTGGCTGCCGCCTCTTCCTGACCGTAGTCCATCTTGTACACGCGCGGCCACTCCGGCCACGGATTATCGGCAGCACGCTCGAGCGGCGGCTTTGACATGATCTCGAATTGCGTGAGCGTGCGGCAGCCCTGACGCATGGCTGTACCGACACAATCGGTGCCGGTATCGCCGCCACCAATGACGACCACATCGAGTCCTTTCGCGTGCAGAGCAGCCGCCGCCGGATTTTTGGCAAGCACGGCATCGGTCGCCCCGGTGAGATAGTCCATGGCGAAATGCACGCCGGCGAGTTGGCGTCCGTCCACCGGTAGATCGCGCGGCTGCGTCGCACCCGTGCACAGCACGATGGCGTCGAAGTCACGACGCATCATCTGCGCCTCGTAGTTATCACCCACGTTGGCGTTACAGATGAACTTGATGCCTTCCTGCTCGAGCAGCTTGATGCGGCGCATCACCACGTCCTGCTTATCGAGCTTCATGTTGGGAATGCCGTACATCAAAAGTCCGCCCGGACGATCGGCTCGCTCGAGCACCGTCACCGTATGGCCGGCACGATTCAGCTGCTGTGCAGCAGCAAGTCCGGCGGGGCCGGAGCCGACGACGGCTACCTTCTTGCCAGTGCGGGTCTTCGGCGGCTCGGGAACAACCCAACCCTCCTCGAAGCCACGCTCGATGATCGTATTCTCGATGTTCTTGATCGTGACCGGCGGATTGTTGATGCCGAGCACGCACGAACCCTCGCACGGCGCCGGGCAAACTCGTCCCGTGAACTCCGGGAAGTTGTTGGTCTTGTGCAGTCGGTCGAGTGCCTCGCGCCACAGACCGCGATAAACGAGATCGTTCCACTCGGGAATGAGGTTGTTGACCGGGCATCCGCTGGCCATGCCGGAGAGAAGTTTTCCGGTGTGGCAAAACGGAATACCGCAATCCATGCAGCGCGCGCCTTGGACTTTGAGTTTCTCCTCGGGCATGTGCTCGTGGAACTCGTCCCAGTTTTTGAGACGCTGGCGTGGCGTGATGTCAGTGGCGACCTCGCGGTCGTATTCGATAAATCCAGTTGGTTTTCCCATGGCTTGATTCCTCCTTAGTTTCCTCCGACGCGCGAGAGATCGCGCGAATTGGCTTCGAATGCGGCGTTGATGGCTTCATCTCCATCAAGACCGTCGGCTTTGGCTTGGGCGATTGCCTCGAGCACGCGTTTGTAGTCGTGGGGGATGACCTTCACAAATTTCGGCAACAGGCTGTGAAAATCGGCAAGGACAGCTTGGCCGTGTTCGCTGCCGGTGAATTCGACATGGCGTTGTATCAACTCACGAAGTTCCTCGATCTCGATGGGGTCTTCGAGTTTTTCCAAAGCGACCATGGCCTTGTTGCAGCGGTCGGAAGCGAAATTGCCCGCTTCGTCGAGTATGTAGGCGATACCGCCGGACATACCTGCGGCGAAGTTGCGGCCCGTGTTACCGAGAACGACAACGCGGCCACCAGTCATGTATTCGCAGCCGTGATCGCCCAGGCCTTCCACAACGGCATTGACGCCGGAGTTGCGGACGCCGAAGCGCTCGCCGGCCATGCCGCGCAGGAAAACCTCGCCACGGGTGGCGCCGTAGAGAGCCACATTGCCGCAGATGATGTTTTCCTCGGCCTTGAAGGTGGAGGCCTTCGGCGGATAGAGGACGATTCGTCCACCGCTGAGGCCCTTGCCGAGGTAGTCGTTTGTGTCGCCTTCGAGTTCGATCGTCATGCCGTGGGGCATGAACGCGCCGAGACTTTGGCCCGAGCTTCCTTGGAAGTGGAGATGGATCGTGTCGTCGGGCAAGCCGGCAGCACCGTATTTGCGGGTCACTTCGTTGCCGATGATGGTGCCGACAACGCGGTTGATATTTTTGACCGGCAGGGTGGCGCGGACTTTTTCGCCGCGCTCGATGGCGGGCTTGCAGATGTCCATCAGCACGGTCATGTCGAGCGACTTGGCGATGCCGTGGTCCTGCTCGAGTTGGCAATAGCGGCCGACCTCTGGGCCGACAGATGGCGAGTGAAGGAGCGGCGAGAGATCGAGTCCGCGGGCCTTCCAGTGGTCAACCGCCGTGCGGGCTTCGAGTTTGTCAACGCGGCCGACCATTTCCTGAACGGTGCGGAAGCCGAGTTCAGCCATGATCTCGCGGAGTTCCTGCGCGATGAAACGCATGAAGTTCACAGCATGCGCGGGATCGCCGGTGAAGTTCTTGCGGAGCTCGGGATTCTGCGTGGCCACGCCCACCGGGCAGGTGTTCTTGTGGCAAACGCGCATCATGATGCAACCGAGCGTGACGAGCGGTGCGGTGGCGAAGCCGAATTCCTCGGCGCCGAGGAGCGCGGCGATGGCGACATCGCGGCCGGTCTTGAGCTGGCCGTCGGTCTCCACCGCGATACGGCTGCGGAGGTTGTTCAGAACGAGCGTTTGGTGGGTTTCGGCCAGGCCGAGTTCCCAAGGCATGCCCGCGTGCTTGATGCTCGAGAGCGGCGAGGCACCTGTGCCGCCGTCGAAGCCGCTGATGAGAACGACATCGGCGTGGGCTTTGGCCACGCCGGCGGCAATCGTGCCGACTCCGACCTCAGAGACGAGCTTCACAGAAATGCGTGCGGCGCGGTTGGCATTTTTGAGGTCATGGATCAGCTCGGCCAAATCCTCGATCGAGTAGATATCATGGTGCGGCGGAGGCGAAATGAGGCCGACGCCGGGCGTGGTGCCACGGGTTTTGGCGATCGAGGGATAAACCTTCGTGCCGGGCAATTCGCCGCCCTCGCCGGGCTTTGCGCCCTGCGCCATCTTGATCTGAATCTCTCGGGCATTCGTGAGGTAGTGGGCGGTGACGCCGAAACGGCCGGAGGCCACCTGCTTGATGGCGGAGTTCATCGAGTCGCCATTTTGGGACCAAGTGAAACGCTCGGGATCCTCGCCGCCTTCGCCGGTGTTCGATTTTCCGCCGAGGCGGTTCATCGCGATGGCGAGCGCCTCGTGGGCTTCCTTCGAGATCGAGCCGTAGCTCATCGCGCCGGTTTTGAAACGACGGACGATTTGCTCGACCGTCTCGACTTCTTCGATCGGAACGGGCGTGGTTTTTTTGAACTGAAGCAGGCCGCGCAGGGTGAAGTGGCGCTTATCTTGGTCATTCACCAGCGCAGAGTATTTCTTAAAGGTCGCGTAGTCGTCGGTGCGAACCGCTTTCTGAAGCGAGTGGATCGTCTCCGGATTGAAGAGGTGCTGCTCGCCGTCGTTGCGCCACTGGTAGTCGCCGCCCGGGTCGAGTGTGGGATTTACCACTTCACCGAGCGGGTAGGCCCGGCGGTGGCGGCGGAAAAGCTCCTCGCCGATTTCTTTGAGGCCGATGCCTTCAACGCGGGATGGGGTCCAGCAGAAATACTTGTCGACGATCTCATGGTTGATGCCGACGGCTTCGAAAATCTGGGCGCCGCGGTAGCTCTGAATCGTGGAGATGCCCATCTTGGCCATCGTCTTGACGACGCCCTTGACGGCGGCCTTGATGAAATTCTTCACCGCTTTTTTGTGGTCCACTCCGGGGAGCATTCCCTCGCGGATCATGTCGTCGAGCGACTCGAAGGCGAGATAGGGATTCACCGCGCTGATGCCGTAGCCAAGCAGGAGAGCGAAGTGGTGGACTTCGCGGGGTTCGCCCGACTCCAGCACGAAGCTGGCCTTCGTGCGCGTGCCGGCGCGGATGAGGTGGTGGTGCAGGCCCGCCACCGCGAGCAACGCCGGGATCGCCACATGGTCGCGGTCAACGCCGCGATCACTAAGAATGATGATGTTTTTCCCTTCGGCGAGCGCCTTGTCGGCATCAGCGAAAAGCGTCTCCATCGCCTTCTCAAGCCCTTCCGGGCCAGCTGAGGCGTCGAAAAGAATCGGGACTGTGACGGGGCGGAATCCCTCGCGGTCAAGATGCCGGATTTGCTCCAGAGCGGCATTGTCGATGATCGGCTCGTTGAGCTTGATCATGCGGCAGCTCACGGGCGTCGGTTCAAGGAGGTTGCCCTCGGAGCCGAGCATGGTGGTCGTGGCGGTGACAATTTCCTCGCGGATTGGATCAATCGGCGGATTTGTGACCTGTGCGAAGAGCTGCTTGAAATAGCTGTAGAGCAGAACGGGCTTGTCGGAGAGCACCGCCAGCGGGGTGTCAGTGCCCATCGAGCCGATGGGCTGAACGCCGTCGCGGGCCATCGGGCCAAGGATCACGCGCTGGTCTTCGAAGGTGTAACCGAATGCCTGTTGGCGCTGGAGGATCGTCTCATGATCTGGCAACCACTCGCGTGGCGGCTTCGGTAGATCGCTGAGCAGGACATGGTTTTCATCGAGCCACTTCCGGTAGGGATGCTCGTTGATGATTTCATTTTTGATCTCCTCGTCAGAAATGATGCGGCCCTTCGAGGTATCCACGAGGAACATCCGGCCAGGCTGGAGGCGGCCTTTTTGCTCGATGCGCTCGGGTTCGATCGGAAGCACGCCAGCCTCGGAGGCCATGATAACGAGGCCATCCTTGGTGACCCAATAACGCGAGGGGCGCAGGCCGTTGCGGTCCAGCGTGGCGCCAATCTGGCGGCCATCGGTGAACACGATCGAGGCCGGGCCATCCCAAGGCTCAAGCATGGCGGCGGGGTCTTCGT
>JALRHE010000419.1 GCA_023253235.1 Steroidobacteraceae bacterium | reverse complement strand
AGGCGCGAGGCAAGCCGTTCACCGAGCTATTTGCCGATACCAACGGCTTGCAAGGATTACTGACCCGCGCCTTGGAGCACGGCGAGGCTTTCAGTGAATTCGAATTGTCGTTGCGGCCCGCAGGAACACCGCGAGAACCGCAGTTGGTCGATCTGAGCATCACTCGCATCGATGCGGCGAGCGGTCAAAAACGTTTATTGCTCGAGATGATCGACGCCGTACCGCGCACCCGACTCAATCGCGACAACGAACTTCGCGCCCGTCTTGAAAGCAGCCGCATGATGACCCGACAACTGGCGCACGAAGTCAAAAATCCGCTCGGTGGTTTGCGTGGTGCAGCGCAATTATTGGCAAGACAGTTGCCGGATCCTTCGCTACGCGAATACACGGATGTGATCATTGCCGAAGCCGATCGGCTGACGGCGCTAGTCGATACGATGACCCATTCAGCCCGCCCCTCACAAAAAGAGCGGCTCAACATCCACGAAGTTTGCGAGCACGTTTATCGCTTGATCGTTGCGGAAGCCGATCATGGCGTGAGCGTGGAGCGCGATTACGATCCGAGTGTCCCCGAGGGTCGTTTTGATCGAAATCAGTTGGTACAAGCGCTGCTGAATCTGAGTCGTAATGCATTACAGGCCGTCGGTCGTAGCGGTCGAGTGGTGTTACGGACGCGTGCGGTTTCACACGTCCATATCGGACTCGTACGGCACCGCTTGGCTGCACGCATCGAGGTGCTGGACGACGGTCCGGGTGTCCCCGATGCCATCCGCAGCAGTTTGTTTTTCCCGCTTGTGACGGCCCGGCCGAATGGCACTGGCCTCGGGTTGGCCGTTTCACAGGAACTCGTAAACCGAAACGGCGGCGTCATCGAATTCGAGAGTGAACCCGGCCGTACGGTGTTCCGCATGTTGCTACCGTTGGAGACGTCGCCATGAATTCCCCACTGCGCGTCTGGTTGGTCGACGACGATGCCTCGATTCGCTGGGTACTGGAGCGCGCACTCAAAAGTGGCGGCATGACACCGCGCGTATTCGAGGCGGCAGAACCTGCGCTCGAAGCATTGCGTGGCGACGCGCCGGATGTTCTGCTGACTGATATCCGTATGCCAGGATTGTCCGGTCTCGATTTGGTGCGCCGTCTGCACGAGACCCGCCCGCAGTTGCCCATCATCGTCATGACTGCGCATGCCGATCTCGATAACGCGGTATCGGCTTACGAGAGTGGTGCTTTCGAGTATCTGCCGAAGCCCTTCGACATCGATCAGGTTGTCGAACTGGTTCGTCGCGCTGCCGAGAGCGCGGCGAAGCCGGCCTCGGGTCGAACCGACGATACGCCGATGCCCGAGTTGCTCGGCAAGGCGCCGGCCATGCAGCAAGTGTTTCGCGCCATCGGCCGATTGTCGCGTTCCGCCGTGAGTGTCTTGATTACCGGTGAGTCGGGTACCGGCAAGGAGCTCGTCGCTCGCGCGTTACACGAACACAGCCCGCGTTCGGGAAAACCCTTCATCGCACTCAATACGTCAGCGATTCCATCGGAGTTGCTCGAGTCGGAGTTGTTCGGTCACGAGAAGGGCGCTTTTACGGGCGCGGATGCGCTGCGTCGAGGACGTTTCGAGCAAGCAGATGGCGGGACGCTCTTCCTCGATGAGATCGGCGATATGCCGACCGGATTGCAGACCCGCTTGTTACGGGTGCTTGCGGAGGGCGAGTTCTATCGCGTGGGCGGTCAGTCGCCGATCCGCGTCGATGTGCGAGTGATTGCTGCGACCCATCAAAATCTCGAAGACCGAGTCGCACGCGGGCTCTTTCGCGAAGACTTGTTCCATCGACTGAACGTCATTCGTATGGAGTTGCCGCCTTTGCGCGCGCGACGCGAGGACGTCGCCGATTTATTGGATCATTATCTCGCCATCGCAGCGACAGAGCTCGGTGTCGAGCGAAAACGGATCGCTGCGGATGCGCGCACGGCGCTCGAAGCTTACGCGTGGCCC
>JALRHE010000366.1 GCA_023253235.1 Steroidobacteraceae bacterium | reverse complement strand
ATTCGTCTTGGTATTTCCTGCGCTATGCCTCCGCGGGTAACGATCAGGCGATGGTCGATGAGCGTGCGCGCTACTGGCTGCCCGTCGACCAATCCATTGGCGGCATCGAACACGCGATCCTGCACCTGCTGTACTCGCGCTTTTGGACCAAAGTCATGCGCGATCTCGATCTCGTGCATGTGACCGAGCCATTTGCGAACTTGTTGACGCAGGGTATGGTGCTGAACCACATCTATTGGCAGCAGCCCGCAGAAGGTCGACGCGCCTATTTCAATCCGCTCGATGTGGATGTCGAAGAACAGGACGGCGTGAAGCGCTGGTTTGCCACACGCGAGGATGGCTCGCGGCTCGAGGTGAACTACGACGGTCTCGGCACGATGTCGAAGTCCAAGAACAACGGCGTCGATCCGCAAAGTCTCGTCGAGAAATACGGTGCCGATACGGCGCGGCTGTTCATGATGTTTACGGCGCCTCCCGAACAATCTCTGGAGTGGTCGGATGAGGGTGTGCAGGGCGCATTCCGTTTCATTCGTCGTCTCTGGAAGGCGGTTCACGAACACGTATCGCAGGGCGCAGCTGGCAAGCCCGATCTCGCTCATCTCACGCCGGCGCAGAAAGATCTGCGTCGCGCGGCGCACCAGGCGCTCACCAAGGTCACGGACGATATCGGGCGTCGTCGCACCTTCAATACGGCGGTCGCGGCCGTGATGGAATTGCTCAATACCGTCTCGCGCTTTGAAGACGCCTCTGAGCAGGGTCGTGCCGTCGTACAGGAGGCGCTCGAGATCGCGACGATCTGCCTCTCGCCGATCGTGCCGCACGTCTGTCATGCCTTGTGGCGACACCTCGGTCACACCGAGGCGATCATCGATGTACGTTGGCCTGCGGTCGATGCGAGCGCGCTCGCGCAAGATGCGATCACGCTGGTCGTCCAGGTGAACGGAAAATTGCGCGGTCAAATCACCGTGCCGGTCGATGCCGATGCGGAGACCGTCAAGGCGGCTGCACTCGCCGAGGAGTCGGTGCGCAAGTTCGTGGGCGAGGCGCCGCCGAAGAAAATCGTCGTGGTGCCGCGCAAGCTGGTCAACGTGGTGGTGTGATGCGTCGACTCGCGCTACTAGTGGCGCTGTGTTGGGGTTTGGCTGGCTGCGGCTTCCAGTTGCAGTCGAGACTGACCTTGCCTGAGTCGATCGCGGTGCTCGCGATCGATACCGATGATCGACAGAGTCCATTCGCCCAATCGTTGTCTGAGGCGCTGCGCGGTGCTGGTGCTCGAATCGATGGTTCGGGTGGGCGTGCGTTGCGAGTGCGTATCGAACGCGACGAACTGCTCGAGCGGGTCGCCTCGGTCTCGGCGCGCAACCAACCGCGCGAGTACGAACTCACCTATGTCGTCCGCTACTCCGTGCTGCGCGACGGTGTTTATCTCGTCGAGGCCGAAGAGGTCACGGCCACGCGTGATTTCAGTTTCGATGAGCGCCTGGCACTCGCCAAGTCGCGCGAGCGCGAGCAGTTGCGCGAGACGCTCGCGCGCGAGCTTGCCGGCGTCGTCTTGCAGCGCATCGCCAGCCTCGATTGAGTGTGTTGACGCTGGTCGATGCGACGTTGCGCGACCATCTGCGCAGCCTGCTGTCGCCCTACGGACTACAGATCGAGTGGGTCTCCGCCGCCGTGCCGATCCCGGGCAGCTATTGGGGTGAGAGCGAAGCGGGCCTGATCGGCGATCGGCTCTATCTGCGTCACGACACGCCGTTGCACTCGGCGTTGCACGAAGCGGCGCATTTCGTTTGCATGACCGCGCCGCGTCGTGCGGCACTCGAGCGTGATGCAGGCGGTGATCATTCCGAAGAAAACGCCGTCTGCTATCTGCAAATTCTTTGGGGGGATGAGCTTCCGGGCGTGGGTCGCGAGCGCATACTCGCGGACATGGACGCTTGGGGATACACCTTTCGCCTCGGCTCAGCAGCTCGTTGGTTCGAGGAAGATGCGAGCGATGCGCGGCAGTGGTTACAGAGCGAATCGATCTTGCGCGAGAACGGTGCCCTAAGCGGCCGATGCCGCAGCTGAGGGCTTACGTCCTCAGGCGGAGCGATTGCCGCGCTCAGCGCGCGGCGTAGCGATCGGTCGCCGCGACGAGCTCGCTCAGGATGCCGGGCTCGAACGCCGAATGCCCTGCATCCGCCACGATACGCAAGTCTGCTTCCGGCCAAGCTTTGTGCAGATCCCACGCGCTCTTGATCGGACATACGACGTCGTAGCGGCCTTGCACGATCGTGCAGGGTATCGAGCGAATCCGCTGCACGTCGTCTAGCAACTGCGTTGGGCTGCGAAAGAAGCCACCGTTGATGAAATAGTGACACTCGATGCGCGCGAAGGCTTCAGCGAAGGTCGTGTCTGCGAAGCGATCGAGTGAGCCTGGATCGAGTCGCAGGTAGCTTGTCGCACCCTCCCAGATCGACCAGGCGCGCGCAGCCGCTTGGCGTATCGACTTGTCATCGCTCGTCAGACGTTCGTAGTACGCCTTGATGATCTCGTGCCGTCGATCGACCGGGATCGGCTCGAGGAATTTCTCGTAAAGATCCGGATACAGTGCGCCTGCGCCGTCGGGCTTGCCGTAGAACCAGTCGAGCTCCCAAGGGCGCAGCAGGAAGATGCCACGAAGCACCAGTTCGGTCACACGATCCGGGTGTGTTTCGGCGTAGGCCAGCGCGAGCGTCGAGCCCCAAGAGCCGCCGAAGACCTGCCATCGATCGATGCCGAGATGTTCGCGGATCCGCTCGATGTCGGCGACGAGATCCCAGGTGGTGTTGTCCTCGAGGTTGGCGTGGGGCCGGCTCTTGCCGCAGCCGCGTTGGTCGAACAACACGATGCGATAGCGCGTCGGATCAAAGAATCGGCGCATACGCGCATCGGTACCGCCGCCCGGACCGCCATGCAGGAACACGACCGGCTTGCCGGCTGGGTTGCCACTTTCTTCCCAGTAGATCTCGTGTACGTCCGAGACTCGTAGCATGCCGCTGCGATACGCCTCGAACGCGGGATACAGAGTTCGCAAGCCTGTGCTCATCAGCGCACCTCGCGCGAAGTCTTTGCAGGTGAAACCATCGGACCGAGTGGAGCGCCGCCGACCAGGTGGACGTGCAGGTGATACACCTCTTGTCCGCCGTGCGAGTTGCAATTGATGATGAGGCGATAGCCATTTTCGGCGATCCCTTCGCGCTTGGCGAGATCGCGCGCGACCGTGAACATGTGGCCGACGAGCGCCTCGTCTTCATCGGCAATGTCGTTGGCGGTTGCGATCGCTTTGTTCGGTACGATCAGCAGATGCACCGGAGCGCGTGGATGGATATCACGGAAGGCGGTGACCCGCTCGTCCTGATGGACGATATCCGCCGGCAGTTCACGATTGACGATGCGTTCGAATAGCGTCGGCATGATGCGTTCTCAATATTTGTAGATCTCGACCTTGGTCGCATCGAGCTGATAGGCCGCGGCGCCCAAGCGGGTGGTCTTGTTGGTGGTCTTCATGCGTCCGGTGATCCAATACGCTTCGTAGATCGAGTCGAGCGCGACGCCTTTGGCCATTTTCACGTAGACGATCTGATTCGGCGGTGGCGGTGGTACGTGGATGCAAGCACCGAAGTAGGGGACGAGGAAGAACTCGGAGACGAGGCCATCCTTGCCGACATCGAGCGGCACGATGAAACCCGGAATCTTCAGCGACTGACCGTTCAACTCCTTGTTGACGTTGAAGTCCATCACTTGCTGTGCGGCCATGCCGCCTTCGCCGAGATAGTCGTGCGCGGCGGGTGGAGGGCCGGCGAGAAACTTCGTGCGGGCATCGGGCGGAATCAGTTCGTCCCAGTCGATTTCGCGTACGGCGTTGGGAGCTCGCTTGGCGTTCTTGTTTTTGTCGGCTGCTGACGGCGCTGGTGTACCGACCGGCGGAGGCGTGATCGCGTGGCTGGTGGCGACGCTGGCGACGAGCAGGATCGCCGCGCAGAGCGCGGTCAGCAGGGATTGGGTGAACGATCGAAACATGCCAGTCTCCATTAAACGCGTCCGGATCAAACTCTGATGGTCAAGCCGTCACTCAGTGTGTGACGGTAAGCGCGCCACGCCGGGTATGCTCCCATCAAGAGAGCGGCGACGATGATGGCGCCCAAGATCAATGCATCGTAGCCCGTCAGACCGCTTGGTTGCAGAAAGATTCCAAAGCGCCGCTCGAGGATGGGCCGAGCAGCGAACAAGAGACCGTAGGTGAGCGCAACGCCCGCCCCCACGCCCGCACTGGCCAGAACACTTGCCAGCGGGGGTGCAGGTACCATGGCTTGT
>JALRHE010000136.1 GCA_023253235.1 Steroidobacteraceae bacterium | reverse complement strand
CAACATGCGCTACATCAAGCCGCTCGATGTCGACTGCTTGCGCGAACTCGCGCAACGTCACACAGCGTTCATCACCGTTGAAGAGAATGCGATTGCAGGCGGCGCGGGTTCCGCGGTGGCCGAGGCGCTCGCTGAACTCGGCATCAGCTTGCCGATCCATCACATCGGGATCCCGGATCGCTTCATCGAACACGGCAGCCGTGACGATTGTCTCGAGGCAGCGGGTCTACATGCGGCGGGGATCAGCGAGCAAATCGAGCGTTTCTGGTCGATGCATGCGGCTGATCTAAGACGCTCTGCTGCCAAGTGAAGGGAATCTGATGTCCTCCGTAACGACCACTCCCGTCGAAGACGTTCAATCGCGCGCTGACCACCGGCGCATCGCGATCGATAAAGTCGGCATCAAGGATATTCGGCACCCCGTCAAACTGCGCGATCGTACCGACGGCGAGCAACACACCGTTGCCACTTTCAACATGTACGTGAACTTGCCGCACGACTTCAAAGGCACGCACATGTCACGCTTCGTCGAGATTCTGCACAGCGAACGTGAGATCTCGGTCGAGCATTTTCCGAAGCTCTTGGAAGAGATGACTCAACGCCTCGAAGCCGAAGCCGGACATATCGAGATGCGCTTTCCGTTCTTCGTGATGAAGAAGGCGCCGGTATCCGGTGTCGAGAGTCTGATGGACTACGAGGTTACCTTAATCGGTGACCGACGCGCCGGCCAAACCGAGATCCGCGTTAAGGTCGTAGTGCCGGTGACGAGCCTCTGCCCTTGCAGCAAGAAGATCTCCGATCGCGGCGCGCACAATCAGCGATCGCACGTCACGATCACAGCTACGCTGCGCGAGCATGTCTGGATCGAGGAACTGATCGATATCGCCGAGGACGAGGCCTCATGTGAGGTGTTCGGTATTCTCAAGCGCCCGGATGAGAAGTACGTCACCGAGCGCGCTTACGACAACCCGAAGTTCGTCGAGGATCTCGTGCGCGATCTGGCGTTGCGGTTACGGCAGGAGTCTCGCATTGCAGCCTTCGTGGTCGAGGCCGAGAACTTCGAGTCGATCCACAACCACTCGGCTTACGCGCTCATCGAGAGCGGCTAGCGTCGCAGTTCACGCCTCGAAGTGATCCCAGCCGCTGCGCTCGATGCCGAGCGCAGTGCGATCGACCGATTTGCCGGCCAGGGTCATTCGCAACCCCTCGTGCTGATCGATGCGTCCGATCGGCGTGATTGCCACCGACTGATCTGCGGCAGATCGTTCCGCCCAGACTCGTCGCCACTCTTCCCAATTCGCTTCAGACATCGTGAAGAGCAATTCGTAATCGTCACCTCCGGTGAGGGCGAGTCGCCGCGCGGCCTCAAGGCCCTGCACGGCAAGCAACGAGTCGGAGAGCGGCAGGTTTGCGATCTCGAGTGTCGCACCGACACCGCTCGCAGCGGTCAGCTTGGCCAAATCCGCCAAAAGACCGTCGGACACATCCATCGCAGCGGAAGCGACATCGAGCAAGGATTCGCCGAGCGCAATGCGCGCCGTGGGGTAATCGAAACGCCCGCGAAGATATTCGTTCGAGTCGTGCAGACCCGCTGCTGCATCACCGAGCGTGCCGGAAACCAATACCACATCGCCCACTCGCGCTCCGCTTCGGCGCAGACCGCGGCCATGCGGGACGTAGCCTACGGCCTGCACGGTCACACTCAACGGCCCTCGGGTCGTATCACCACCCACAAGCGCGAGATCATGCTGACGGGCAAGCGCCAAAAATCCACCAGCGAATTCTTTGATCCAGGACTCATCCGTGGCGGGTAGCGTCAGGGCTAGCAACGCCCAGGCGGGCGTCGCACCCATGGCAGCGAGATCCGAGAGATTCACGGCGAGCGCGCGATGACCGATCGAGTGCGGTGAGGCGCCCGCCTTGAAGTGCGTCCCTTCGACCAGCGTATCGGTCACCATCACCAGATCGAAGCCGGCTTTGGGACGCAGCAGCGCGCCGTCATCTCCCACACCCAGCACGACATCAGCGCGGCGAGCAGCCGCATCGCGGAAGTATCGATCGATGAGATCGAATTCGCCGAGCATCAGCTCTCGTGCGGGCGCAGCGTTCGCGCTGCCTTATCGAGCACGGCGTTGACGTATTTGTGGGCGTCGGTCGCGCCATACTTACGCGTGAGCGACACGGCCTCGTTGACGACCACCCGCCAAGGCACATCGGGTCTCTCTTCGAGCTCGAAGAGGCCGATCCACAAAATGCCATGTTCGACGGGATCGAGTTCACCCGCCTTGCGATCGGCATAGTTCTCGAGCGCATCGTCGAGCGCCACGCGTCGCGTACCGATCCCCTGCACTAGCTCTCGGAAATATTCGGTATCCGCGCGAGCCATGTCCTCGTCACTCTGGAATTCGCTGACGAGGTCTTGCCACGGACTCTCGTTCAGCTGCCAGCGGTAAAGCGCCTGCATGGCGAGCTTGCGCGCCACGCTGCGCGCGCCCGAGCGCGGATCGCGTTTGGTCGCCATCAGCCTTCCGACCCGGCGTCGAGGCCACGCAGCAAGGTCGCCATTTCGATAGCCGCCTCCACCGCTTCGCCACCCTTATTCATGCGAGCCGGATCCGCTCGCTCCTCAGCCTGCGCACGATTCTCCACCGTCAGCACACCGAAGATCACCGGGACACCCGTCGCGAGCCCCGCATTCATGATGCCGCGTGCAGCCTCACCAGCCACGTAGTCGAAGTGCGCGGTATCGCCGCGGATGACGCAGCCGAGCGCGACGATGGCGCTGTAGCTGCCGGTCGCCGCGAGCGCTTCGCAGGCCAGTGGCAACTCGAAAGCACCGGGCACATGGTGCAACTCGATCGACTCGGGCAGACCGCCCAAGCGCTGCCAGGTCGTCATCGCGCCCTCGATCAATTGTTCGACGATGGGCTCATTGAAGCGTGCCGCGACGATCGCGATGGCGAGACCTTCGGGATGCAGTTCACGCGGGCGGGATTCGAGTTTCATGGCTCACGGTCCACATAGCTCTCCACCTCGAGATCGAAGGCGGAGAGTCCATGCAATTGTTTCGGCGCGGATAGTACACGCATTCGGGAAATGCCGAGGTCCTGCAGAATCTGCGCGCCGATCCCGTAGGTGCGCAATACCGGCGCCGCGGGCGTCGCAGCAGGCGTCGCGGCTTTGATACCCATGATCGCATCGGCAAGCTCGCGCGGCGTTTCGGTCTCACGCAGCACGACGACCACCCCCGCACCCTCTTTCGCGACGCGCTCGAGCGCGGCGCGCAGCGTCCAGCGACGCGACTCCCCACGAAATGCGAGCAGATCACGTAAGGTGTCAGTGAGGTGCACGCGCACGAGTGGCGCTGCGACCGACGATAGATCGCCGCGCACCATCGCCAAGTGCACATCGCGATGAACGTGATCTTGGTAAGCGATCAACTTGAAAGGACCGAACTCGGTGTCGATCTCTTTTTCGGCCAGGCGCTCGACCGAGCGCTCCTTGCGCAAGCGATATCGAATCAAATCGGCAATGGTGCCGATCTTCAGACCATGCTCTCTCGCGAACCGCTCGAGCTCAGGGCGACGCGCCATCGTGCCATCGTCGTTCATGATCTCGACGATGACGGCCGCTGGCTGAAGCCCGGCGAGCCGCGCGAGATCGCAACCCGCCTCGGTGTGCCCGGCGCGAGTCAGCACACCACCCGGCTGCGCCATGATGGGGAAAATATGCCCAGGCTGGCGCAGATCTTGCGGCTCGGCATTAGGTGCTACCGCCGTGCGCACCGTGTGGGCTCGATCGTAGGCGGAAATACCCGTCGTGACGCCCTCGGCAGCTTCGATCGAGATCGTGAAGTTGGTGCGATGCTCGCGATGCGTATCACTCACCATCAAGGGTAGTCGCAGTTGACGACAACGCTCTTGAGTCAAGGTGAGGCAAATCAAGCCACGCCCGAAGCGCGCCATGAAGTTGATATCTTCGGGGCGCACCTTGTCGGCCGCCATGAGCAGATCGCCCTCGTTTTCGCGATCTTCGTCATCGACGATGACGACCATTTTGCCCGCCGCGATATCGGCGAGGATTTCCTCGATCGAATCAAAAATTTTGGCTGTCATGCGCGCACACTCTCGAGCAGTCGCTCGACATATCGGGCCACTTGATCAACCTCGAGATTCACCTTGCGACCCACCGTGAATTCACCGAGCGTCGTCACGGTCTGGGTATGCGGAATCAAGTTGACGCCAAAATCCGCTGAGCCCACCTCGTTGACGGTCAGACTCACGCCATCGATCGCCACCGAACCTTTGCGCGCGAAGTAGCGCGCGAGTGCCGGCGGACAACCGAAACGCATACGCACCGAGCGCGCATCGCTCTCGATCGACAGCACTTCACCCAAGCCATCGACGTGCCCAGAGACGAGATGTCCGCCGAGCGCATCACCTGCCCGCAACGCCGGCTCGAGATTGACTCGTGACCCGACCGATAAAGCACCCAAAGTCGTGAGCGACAAGGTCTCGTTCGATACATCCGCGGCGAAGCTTTGCGCACCCGGCGTCTTCTCGAGATCGAGCGCGGTGAGACACACGCCGCTGACCGCGATGCTATCGCCGGGTGAGGTGTGATCGAGTGACAGGTTCGTCACCGCGATCCGCAGGCGAACATCACCCTCGCGTCGTTCGAGCGACACGATACGACCGAC
>JALRHE010000119.1 GCA_023253235.1 Steroidobacteraceae bacterium | reverse complement strand
GCGAGCCTCGATAGCGACATCGCCGATGTGATCGGTAAACAAACTCGTTTCCAGACACTCGATGTCACCGGCACGGGTGGTCGTTTCGGCGTGAGCAAACGTGCGGGTGCGGCCTATAAGCCTGTGGAGGCTTCGCCGGCTGCGCTCTACCGACGAGTTTTCGGTGCTGATTTTCAGGATCCGAACGCCGCCGAATTCGTTCCTTCCACCAAGGCTTTGGCGAAGGCGAGCGTTCTCTCGCAGGTATCGGACCAGCGTCGGGCTGTTTTGAAGGCGGTCGGGGCGAGTGATCGGGCTCGTCTCGATGAGTATTTCACCTCGCTGCGGCAACTCGAGAAGCAGATCGCGATGCAGCTCGAGCCACCCGAACCGTTGCCGGCCTGCAAGCCGCCGCCCAGTATCGGCGTGGAGGCAGAGCCGGGCGGAGAGGTGACGGCAGTCGAGCGAAACATCGATCTTTTCACGTCGTTGTTGATCCATGCAGTCACTTGCGGTCAGACGCGTGTCTTCAATGTCACCATGAACACGCAGGGCTGTCGCAAGGCGGGTTCGACGCAAACTTGGCACGGCTACACGCACGAGGAGCCGATCGACGACACATTGGGTTATCAGCCCGAGACGACGTGGTTCATCATGTGGGCTAATCAATTGTTCGCCAACTTCTTGCGCAAACTCGAGGCGACTCCCGAGGGCGCAGGCTCGGTGCTCGATCGCATGCTGGTGCTGTGGCAAACCGATCACGGTTATGCGCGTACGCACACGATGGACAACGTCACGACCATGACCGTCGGTAATGCCGGTGGTTTGTTCCGCACCGGACGGCACATCGCGCTTGCGGGTGATCCGGTGACGCGCGTCGGTTTGACGGTGCAGCAGGGCTTCGGTGTGCGCACCAGCGCTTGGGGCAGTCAGTCCAATCGCGCGACTCGTCCGATCACCGATATGTTGATCTGAGCGTAGGGGATCAGGAGCAATGTCACGGGAACTACGAATCGGCTTACTGGCTCCAGTGATGCTGTTGGCCGTGATCGTCGGTGTCTTCGCGGCGAATCAGGCACAGGCAGTCTCCTGGTGGCCTTGGGGTAAAGCGTCACAGGCCCAATCGGCGACCGTGTTGTCGACACCACCGGGCATCACGTTGCAGGCGGTGGGGCGCGGTCAGGGTTGGGATCTCGGCAAGGAAACGGCATCGATGGTGTACCGAGATGAAGTCGCCTTCGCCGATGCCAAGGGAAAGACACTGTATTTTCGCGAAGTCGGCGCAAGTCCCTGCAAGTCGGACTGCGACCCGCGGTTCAAGCCGGTCCAGCCAGCAAAGAATAGTCAGCCGATCGGCGACTGGACCATCGTGCGTAACGATGATGGCTCGGTGCAATGGGCTTGGAAGGGGCGTCTCGTCTATACGTTTGCCGAGGATGCGGATCCAGGTTCCGTTTTCGGAAACAGCGCGGCGCGTTTCGGCGCCAAGCGTCGTGATGGTTTCGGGAACATGGTCGGTGGTGGTCGACGCGGTAGCGGTGTGCGTGGCGCGGGTGGTGAGAAGCCGAAACCTGAGGGCTGGGAGACAGCGCTGGTTCAGCCCATGCGTGGTGGTTTCATCACGCCTCCTGGCCTGAAGGTTGCGGAGGTGCTCGATTCAGCAGCGATTACGCTCGTCGATCATCGCGGCATGACGGTCTATGTTCATGAGGGAGACACGGAGCCGCCGCTGCTCGAGGGTGATCGTGCCTCCGGCAAGCGACGACTTCCCGTGTCAGCGCCAGCGGTCGCGGTCCCGATCGGCGACTTCTCGGTCGTCGCGCGAGCCGATGGCCGTTCGCAGTGGGCGTGGAAGGGGCGGCCGCTCTACACCTACTCAGGCGACAACCGATCGGGCGATGCCTATGGTGTTGAGGGCGTCTGGAGTGTTGCTGCGATCTACCGTCACTTCATGCCAACCGGTGTGCGTACCGAGTTGACCGCTAGCCAAGGTCTCGTCCTCGCGACCTCGGCGGGAAAAACGCTTTACAAGCGCGACGGCCACATCTACCAATCCGGCGGCGGTCGAAGCTTGCATCGAGGTGCGCCGCAGCGCCCGGCCGTCGGGCGTGATCTTGGTGTGAATGCGCGTTGCTTGCGCGACTGTGAGAAATGGTCGCCGTTCCTCGCCCCCGATGATGCCGTGGCGCGTGGTTACTGGGATGTCTATGTCCGACCCGATGGCAAGAAGCAGTGGGCCTATCAAGGCTATGCGCTTTGGACGTTCGCTGATGACAAGCAGCCGGGGGATATGTTCGGTCACGACAGTTACGACATGTTCTACGCGATGAATCCGCAAACCAAAGTCGATGTCGGTACCCCGATGGACGGAGTGGCGACATTGGTATGGGCGGTGGCGTTTCCGTGACGACTACGGTGCAACCGATGGATCGTGCCGACTTCCTCAAGCGAGGTCGCGCTGTTTTTATCGGCTCGGTCGGTAATCTGGTCGAGTGGTACGACTTCTACGCCTATGCAGCGTTCGCACTGTACTTCGCCCATCAATTTTTTCCGGGTGATGACGTCGTCGTGCAACAGCTCAACGCTGCTTTGCTATTCGCTTTCGGATTCTTGGTCAGGCCGCTCGGTAGCATCATTTTTGGCCATATCGCCGACCGTCGAGGAAGGCGCACGGCTTTGACGCTCTCGGTTGCCCTGATGTGTTTCGGTTCATTGCTCATCGCGATTACGCCGACCTACGAGTCGATCGGCATCGCTGCGCCGATCATGCTATTTCTGGCGCGCTTGCTGCAGGGTTTGAGCTTGGGCGGCGAATACGGCGCGAGCGCCACCTACCTCAGCGAGGTCGCGCACCCCAATCATCGAGGTTTCTTCTCCAGCTTCCAGTACGTCACCCTGATCGGTGGTCAGCTGTGCGCAGTGATGGTTCTGCTGTTGCTGCAGAAAGTATTTTTGACCGAAGAGCAATTGATGGATTGGGGCTGGCGTATTCCCTTCGTTATCGGGGCGTTGCTGGCGATCGTTGCGGCCCTGATGCGTCGTAACTTGCACGAGACCGAATCTTTTGTTGCCGCTCAAAGTGTCGAGAAGAAAGAGAGCTCTTTGCGCGCCCTGATGCGCTATCCGAGAGAGTTGATGTTGGTAGTCGGTTTGACGATGGGTGGAACGGCGGCGTTCTACACTTACACCACGTACATGCAAAAGTACCTGAAGCTGACGGTGCAGTTGACGAGCGAACAGACGACGCTGGTGACAGCAGGTTCACTGTTGTTCGCAATGTGTCTGCAACCGATCTACGGGGCTTTGTCCGACGTCATTGGGCGCAAGTGGTTGTTGATTGGTTTCGGTGTCGCCGGAACCTTGTTCACGATTCCGTTGTTGACGGCGCTTCAGACCGCCTCGGGTGCCCTTGAGGCATTCTTCCTGATTGCTGCTGCGTGGATCATCGTTTCCGGTTACACCTCCATCAACGCCGTGGTGAAAGCCGAGTTATTCCCGACCACGGTACGCGCCACGGGAGTTGCGCTTCCGTATGCGTTGACGGTCTCGTTGTTCGGTGGAACCGCTGAGCCGGTAGCGCTCTGGTTCAAATCCATCGGTCAGGAGCAGTGGTTCTACTACTACTTGACCATGTGTATTGCGACATCACTTTTGGTATACGTGTTCATGCGGGACACACGACGAGAGTCGGCGATGAATCGCCACGAATAATCATCCGGGGAACAGGAGCGGAGGGAAACTATGAATAAATCGATCAAAACCGCCAGCGTTGCTGACACGGTCCGACGGATTGTCGGCTCGCGACAGCGCGTTGGTATGACATGGGGTGGTGGTGCCATGGCACTGGTGGCCACGATGGCGCTGACATCGGCGCCCGTTGTCGCACAGGAGGCTGCCGTTGCCGATTCGCTCGATGAGGTCGTCGTCACCGGTACGCGTATCGAGCGCGCCGGCTTCGAGGCACCGACGCCGTTGACGGTGATCGGTATCGAGGAGCTGAAGGCAGCGCCCGTGTCGAATCTCGCCGAGTTCGTGAATACCCTTCCGTCGGTTGTCGGCAGCTCGACGCCGCAAAACTCCAACACCAGCATCAGTGCCGGTACGGCGGGCGTCAACGCGCTGAACTTGCGCGGCTTGGGTACGGTGCGCACGCTCGTGCTGGTCGATGGTCAGCGTTCCGTCGGGTCCATCCTCACGGGTGTGGTCGACGTCAACAACATCCCACAATCGCTCGTGCAGCGCGTTGAAGTGGTCACGGGCGGTGCCTCGGCTGCCTACGGATCCGACGCCGTCTCGGGTGTCGTTAACTTCATCCTCGACAAGGAATACACCGGCTTCAAGGGCGAGTTCGACGCCAACGAATCCGGCGAAGGTGATAACCAATCGGTGCGAGGCTCACTGACCTTCGGCACCCCGTTCGCAGGTGATCGCGGTCATTTCATCGCCAATGTCGAGGCCATCGACGACGACGGTGTGATGGGTGTGCCGCGCGACTGGAACCAAAACGGTTGGTACACCATTCCGAACCCTGCTTACACGGCGACCAATGGTCAGCCTGAGTACCTCGTCACGCCGAATGCGGCGTTAATGCAGGCCTCTGCTGGCGGTTTGATCACCAACACCGTGCTGCGGGGCACGGCTTTTGGTGTGGGTGGTGCGCCTTATCAGTTCAATTACGGTGCGTTCAAGCCGGCCGCCAGTGCGGCGACGCCGCAGACCGCAGGCCCGTGGATGGTGGGCGGTGGTTGGCAAGACAACCAATTCAACAGCGCCCAATCTTTGAAGGCAGCCGAGAAACGCAACGGAGTTTTCGCGCGTCTGAGTTTCGATCTGACCGAGAATACGACGGCCTTCTTGCAGGCGTCGCGCAACACGACCAAGACCAACAACATCACAGGCTACCAATTCAACCAGGCCAACGTGGTGATCCGGTCTGACAACGCGTTCATCCCGGCTTCGGTGAGGGCTGCACTGCAAGCGAACAATATCGCAAGCTTCACGATGGGCACGATGAACGCCGATCTGCCGCTGCGATTGGCAGTGAACGATCGTACTGTTCAGCGCTTCGTCGCCGGTCTCGACGGTAAGGTCAGTCTGTTCGGATCCGATTGGCGTTGGAATGCCTACTACCAGCAAGGCGAGTCCGAATCGCTCGAAATGGCGCAGGACATCACCAACAACGCCCGACTGGCACTCGCACAAGACGCTGTCTTCCGTCCGGGTACCACTCAGATCGTGTGCCGATCGACCTTGACGGATCCGAGCAACGGTTGCGTTCCGTTGAACCGAATGGGCGTTGGTGTCGTGACCAAAGAAGCCTTGGCCTACGTCCTCGGTAACCCGCAGCGCGAGCAGACACTCGAGCAGCGCGTGGCCGCGGTTTCGATCAACGGTGAGCCGTTCTCGGTCGCTGCGGGCCCGGTCTCGCTCGCTACCGGTGTCGAGTGGCGTGAGGAAGAAGTTAGCGGCTTCGTCGACCCGATCTATCGCTCTGGCTGGTTCGTCGGAAACTATCTGCCGAACTTCGGTAAGTACGACGTCAAGGAAGCCTTCGTCGAAACTGTCGTGCCACTGGCTGCGGGTA
>JALRHE010000037.1 GCA_023253235.1 Steroidobacteraceae bacterium | reverse complement strand
AACACCTTCCTTGAGCCGGTTTTCCAGCAGGAACTTGTCGCCTTCCGCGGCATTGCTGGCTGCAGCCGCCTGGCGGTCGGCCTCGGCTTCCGCACGGCGCTTGGCGATGAATTCCTCCTTGATGCTCGCCTACCGCGATGGTCCACCGAATGAGGCGCTTCTCCCACTGATCCAGGCCTTTCACGACACTGCGAGGTGATACCCGTGCAGCGGCTGACGATTTCCATCGACGATACCTTGGCTGAAGCCTTTGACCGTTACGTCAAGGAGCGTGGTTACGAGAATCGCAGCGAGGCAATGCGCGATCTCATCCGCGATCGACTCGAAGAACTGCAACAGGTGGCGGGACATGGCAATCAGTGCGTCGCGAGTCTGTCGTACGTCTTCGATCACCACCAGCGCACTTTGGCGGAACGATTGGCGACCAAGCAACATGCGCATCACGATCTGACGGTCGCGTCCATGCATGTCCATCTCGACCATGAGAATTGCCTCGAAACGGTGGTTCTGCAGGGGAATACGCGCGACGTGCAGGCGTTCGCTGCAGCAATCACCGCAGAGCCGGGTGTCCGTCACGGCAACCTCAATCTCGTCACGGTCGAATCGGCCGACAAGCACTCGCACGGCGGCCGCGGCCATAGCCATAAGCACCTGAAGCCGACCTACTGAACGCCCGCGAGGTGGCGCAATCATGCGGCTGATTTTCCGAGGCCGCCTCGGTATTCTTGGCGGCGTCCGCAACCCTTGGGAGATCCCGCATGAATTCGCGAATTCGCTATGGATGGGCGCTGCTCGCCGCTCTTTGTATGCCAGCCTTCGCTGAGTCTTTCAGTCTGGCCCCGCTGCCTTACCCGCATGATGCGCTGCAGCCGGTCATCGACACCCAGACGATGCAGATCCACCATGGCCGACATCACAAGGCGTACGTGGACAACCTCAACAAAGCGATCGCGGACAATGCAGCTTTGCAGGGGCGCTCGCTCGAGCAACTGCTCGCGAAAGTGTCGGAAGCCCCGATGGCGGTCCGCAACAATGGTGGCGGACATTGGAATCACGAGTTTTTCTGGCAATCGATGACTCGGCCGAACCAAGGCGGCGAGCCTTCAGCAGAGCTTCGCGCCGCAATCGATCGCGACTTCGGATCGCTCGATCAGTTCAAGGCGACTTTCAAAGCGGCAGGCCTCGCTCGCTTCGGTTCGGGCTGGGCCTGGTTGATCGTGACGCCCGAGGGAAAACTGAAGGTCGTCTCGACGGCGAACCAGGATAATCCCTTGATGGATGTCGTCACCGATCGCGGCACGCCGCTGCTCGGCAACGATGTGTGGGAGCACGCGTACTACCTGCAATACCAAAATCGTCGCGCCGACTACCTCGACGCTTGGTGGCAAGTGGTCGACTGGAAAGTCATTTCAGCTCGTTACGCCAGCACCATCAAGTAACTGAAGGTCAAAGAAACCGCACATGGATCGTCGTTCATTCATCGCAGCTTCGGTTGCGACCTCGCTCGCACTACCCGCCAGACTGCAAGCGCAATCGGGGAATACCCTGCGCCGTGTCGTCGCCAGCGAAATGACCTCGCTCGATCCGCAGCGGCCCACCGGACAAGTGACCGCAGAAATGGCGGCCGAACTCTTTGCCGGCCTCACGGTGACCGATGCGAACGGTCGTGTAGTGCCCGGCTGCGCTGCCAGTTGGCAAACCTCAGCGGATGGCCTGACCTGGACCTTCAAGCTTCGACCGAAGCTGCAATGGTCCGACGGCACCGCCCTCACCGCACGAGATTTCGTCTTTACGTTGCGTCGCTATCTCGATCCGGAAACGGGTGCACCGAATGCGGTTCGTCTCGATTCCATTGCCGGTGCCCGCGACGTGCGCTTCGCCCGCAAGGAGCCCGAAACGCTCGGCGTAACGGCGCCGGATGCCTCGACGCTCGTCATTCGACTCGAGCATCCCGACGTCGAACTGCCCTTGAATCTTTGTACGGCTTATTGCGTGCCGGAGCACATCGTCAAAGTTCGGGGTCGAGAATGGTCGAAGCCCGAGTACATCGTCAGCAATGGCCCTTATCGAATCGAATCCTGGGCGGCGGGCGCCAAGGACGTGAAGCTCATCAAGAACACCCGCTTCTTTGATGCCGCTTCGGTCGCGATCGAACGCGTTGAATGGCTGACGGGTTACGACGACGGTACGCGGCTGCGTCTATTCAAGCTCGGTCAGGTGGATATCGCTTCCATCGAAGACATGGGCAATCTCGCCATGGCCAAACGCGAGCTGCCCGCCTTCCTGCGCAGTTCGCCGGAGTGCGCCTTGGGTGCGATCGGTATCAACGTCTCGCGCAAGCCGCTCGACAATCCCG
The DNA here is from genome assembly GCA_023253235.1 of Steroidobacteraceae bacterium. Classification (GTDB taxonomy): domain Bacteria; phylum Pseudomonadota; class Gammaproteobacteria; order Steroidobacterales; family Steroidobacteraceae; genus UBA964. The sequence continues at coordinate 4,489 of JALRHE010000037.1, read as the reverse complement.
ATATTCGTCGCGCTTTGACACTCGCCGTCGATCGCAGCGTCATCGCCGGCAAAGTCCGTGGTCTCGGTGAGAGGCCGCTCGAGAGCGTGCTGCCGCCTGGCATCACCCAATATCCGAAATTGCAGACACCGGACGCCGCGAACTGGCCGATGCCCAAACGCCTCGAGGCGGCGCGCGCTTTGATGCAAAAAGCCCGCGGTGGAGCTCGCCTGAAACTCGGCATCGGTTTCCCGACCAATCCGACCACTCGAAAGGTTTATCTCGCCATCTCGGCCATGTGGAAACCGATCGGTATCGATCTCGAATTGCTGCCGATAGACGGCCGTGCGTATTCCGCCGCCATCCAACGCGGCGATTACGATCTTTTCAGCTATGCGATGTTCGCGGTGATCCCGTCGGCCTCGGTGTTCCTCGATCGCTTCGTCTCGGACTCGAGCGTCAATGTCTCACGCTACAAGAACGCGGCCTACGATCGGGCGTTCCTGTCGGCAGAGCGACAAGCAACGATCGAGGCGCGCTTCGCCGCCTACGCGGAAGCCGAGCGATTGCTGTTGCAGGATGTGCCGCTACTGCCACTGTGGGCGGGCGTCTCGAATCGGCTCGTCGCAAAACGAGTCGGTGGCTGGGTTGATCACCCGGCACACTCCCATCCGTCGCGCTATCTGAAAATTTGATCTAGCCGAGTTGAGTCGAACGACTCAAGAAAGCGTCGGCGAGAGGATTCGGCGAGCGCCATCATACCGACGCGCGTAAGCGGGATCGTCGAGACTATCGATGCGCACTAGGGTGCGCGTTCTTGGTGCGTGGACGAATTTGGAATTACCCAAATAAATTCCCACGTGCGAATTCGGCGAGCCTCGCGTGTTGAAGAATACCAAGTCGCCCGGCTGCAGTTCCTCACGCGCGATACCGACACCCACCGTTGCCAACTGACGCGCCGTGCGCGGCAGTACGAGACCCAAGGTGTTGCGGTAGACGTAGGTGACGAAACCACTGCAGTCGAAACCCACCTTGGGATCGTTGCCACCCAATCGGTAGGGCACGCCGATATACGTCATCGCACGATCGACGACACCGCGGGACATGATCTCCGCGACCGTCTGATCGAGCGTCGACGGGGCATCTTCGGCGCGCGTCGGCACGGCCAACATCGCACATAGCGAGGCCGCAATGACGAGACTGAATTTGGCGTGTCGTCGTACCAAGGGAGGCTTTCCGGGGAGTCGTTTCGAAACGAGGGTGGGCAGTGTATCGTCGTCGGCAAAGGGATCAAGCCCCAGCCGTCGATCAGGCCTAAACAACATGAATAAATCCATTAAAATCAATATCTTATACCTTTTCATGTTGCTTGCGCTGGCCTGCGTGTCGCAAAGAGCGGCCGCTGCGCCCGTACCCGAGGGTGAACGCATACCCGTCGATCTGCGCCGAACCACCCTCGTCGTACGCGATATAGACCGTTCGTTGCCGCTCTACCGCGATGCGCTGGGTCTGAAGGTTATCTACGATCAGGTCATCGGCGGCACGACTCGCCTCGTCCTGTTGCGTGCGAATGATGACTTCATCGGCGTGCTCGGCTTGATGCAGCGACTCAACCTGACCGAGCCGACACCGGAGCCCGTTTTCCGCAAGGCTCAACCCGGCGGTTTGATCTTGGTGTTCAATCTTCAGGATCTCGAGACCCGCCTCGAGCGTATCCGTGCGACGCCTCACGTCACCGTGGCCGAGGCGCCGCGACGCATCGACTACCCCGGGCCCGGTGGTAGCACGATCCCGGTTCTCTTCAGTGCCGTTTGGGACGCTGACGGCAATTTCATCGAGCTCAACAAGATCTTGGGCAAGCCGGCCGGTAGCGACCGCTGATCGCGCACTCTGATCGATCAGCATGAGCACGTCCGACCACCGACGGGCCTTGTGGCAATTGCACGCCTGCGTGCTGCTGTGGGGCTTTACCGCCATCCTCGGCAAGATCATCACGCTGCCCGCCATGTCGCTCGTCATTTGGCGCATGTTGATCGTCATCGGTTGCCTGGCACTCTGGCCACGTGTGTGGCGTGGTCTGAAAGCCATGCCTACGTCGTTACGACGCACCTATGCCGCACTCGGCTGCGTCATCGCCTTGCATTGGCTGAGTTTTTACGGCGCCATCAAGCTCGCCAACGCGTCCGTCGCCGTAGCCTGTCTCGCGCTCGGCTCCGTCAGTGCAGCGGTCATCGAACCACTCGTCTTTCGACGACGGCATAAGCTCAGTGAGCTTGCACTCGGCATCCTGGCCATACCGGGTGTCGTGCTACTGATAGGCGGTGTGCCACTCGACATGCAGCTCGGTGTACTCGTTGGCGTGATATCAGCGGTGCTGACCGCCACGTTCGCCGTTCTCAGTAAAAAATTTGTCAGCGATGCCGACACGGCATCGATCACGTTCATCGAAATGATCGCCGGAACCCTGCTCCTGATCATCATGGCTTTTTTGGTGTTTGAAGAGGCGTGGTTTGCTGCCCTACCCTCAGCCACCGACTTTGGCTGGCTGCTCGTGCTCGCGCTGTTCTGCACGCTACTACCGTTCTTACTATGGCTCTCGGCACTGCACCATATCAGCGCTTTCACCACGCAACTCACGCTCAATCTGGAGCCCGTCTACGCGATCGTGCTTGCCGCACTGCTGTTCGGTGAGCATCGAGAGTTAACGCTGTCGTTCTATGCAGGCGTCGTCGTGATCTTGGCTACGCTATTGCTACAACCGTGGATCCAGCGACGACTCGATTGACCTACTTTGCATGCATGGGCGGCAGGTCTTTGACGAGCTCGCAGCGAACCTGCACGCCGGCATGATTCAACTGGGCACTCGGCGCGATCGGTGCCGTACTGACTTCGAAAAGAGGCTGCTCGGAATCGAGCGGTAGCAACGCCACCCGTAGGGCGTCGTGCATGCCAACGCCTTTCGAATCGGGTAAGGGCGCACGCAACAACATCAGACGCTGCGATTGCTTGCCATTCGCGGTGACGGGCAAAATCGCGCCACGATCATGCGCGTGCCACTCGCGAACGCCATTGGCATCCTCGACACGACATTGATAGCCACGGGCGCGGTACTGCTTGATGTGCGTACGGTCGGCTCGACCCACGAACTGATGTCCCGCCATCGTGTTGATGTCGTAATCCCAAAGTATATCGGGACTTAGCACCCATTCGGCATCAGCGAAAAACTCAACGTCGGTACCTTTGACCTTATAAGTGCAAGTGCCGGGGCCACCGCGACGCCGATCATCGCTCTTGCCATCCAGAATACCGACGATCTGTTCACCGCTACGGCGCCACAGGAAGTCGCACTGCAAACTCTGTTCATCGCGCATTTGAACCTGACCCCACAACTCCGGCCGTTCGTGCAGATTGACGAAGCGATCCGGGTCGGCGGGGCCTTGGCCGTTGATGACGACGGCACCACGTTTCTCGTCGATCCAAACTTTGTAGAGAATCTGACTGCGATGCATCATCGGTTGATCGCGACCGCCGGGATTGATTTGCCCGTAGAACACGATTTCACCGATCTGCGGTGCGTCGATGCGCGCAAAAACATGGTGCCAATGGGGGTGCTCGCCTTCCACCGGCGTGACGTAGCGCCGCTGGTAATGCACCTGCGGATAGGAGTCCCACGCCCCGGGTAACCAGGCGATCAGATCCGCCATGACCGACTCGAGTTCCTGACGCGTCGGCTGATACTGCGGGCCAGCCCATGCACTCGGCAGTGCACACATCAAAACCACGAGCCACGTTTTACCCTTTGGACAAACCATATGAACCCCCGTTGGCCGCAATACGTTTAGCGGCTACAGTGACGCCGATGTCGACCTATCTTCCGTCACCTGCGATCGCACCGTCTGCCGCCGCGCTCGAGGCTTTCCGCGTGGCGGCCAAGGCCGCTAAGCCCTCCCTGAATCTCGATGCCGTGCGATTGGAGCCCCGTTGGATCGGCCTCGACCAAGACAGCACCCACGCGATTTTTCAGTTGATTCGAACGGGCGATAAGCGCGGCACCTTCACGCTGCCATGGATCGTGGAACGAACCGGCACACCGACGCCGGCCGTCGGCAATCTCTTGGTTTTGGTCGATATGGATGGCACGCCGACATTGCTCGTTCGAGTCACACGAGTCGACAGCGCCATTTTCGGCGCCGTCCGCGCCGAGCACACGATGATCGACGGCTCTCCTGTGCGAGACCCCGCTATTTGGGTTCCCCTGCACACGCAGTACTGGAATGGTCATCTGGCACCGTTTGGCTTGGCCGTCTCGACCGACATGCCATTCTGGATCGAAGAATTCGAACTGCTCTACGACTCGGGCCACGCCCAGGAGGCGTCGTGATGTCGCAACAACCTCGCAAAACACTCAAGAGCCGTCTCATCGGCTGGCTGATGAAAAAAATTAAAACGTTTTCTGTAGATCATTTGTTAGGAATGCGTATGAGCTCGGATCGGCCGATGACAGTTAACT
>JALRHE010000033.1 GCA_023253235.1 Steroidobacteraceae bacterium | reverse complement strand
ATGCTTTTGCCACTACGCGAGCCATTGCGGATAGCAGCCATGCCACCCAAGTTGGCGAGGTAGCCGTAGCAGGCCGACTGCAACGCCAAGGCCTCAAAGGATCGCGGCTGCCGTTGGATCAAGGCATCGAGCGTCGTGACGCACGCGTCCCCTGCCCGCTTGGCGTCGCCATCCCGTTTGGTAAGCACCGCTTCCTGCAACAAGCGGAACTGCTTATAAGCCGACGCATATTGAGGGTCGGTCATGGCGGTGTCCGACTCAGCACCCTGCGCCGACATCGCCGTCATCGACAGGCCGACGAGCAGTAGACACAACCATCGACGCATGATGACGATGTTCACGGCGCCGCCTTGACGAAGCGCAATGTCATACGATCGGACTCGCCGATCGCATCGTACTTGCTGCGATCAAAATTCGGATCGGGCGCTTTACCCGAACCGTAGGGCACCGTGATTCGAGTCGGCGGGAGTGTCCAAACACCGAAAGGATGATCTTTGGTGTCCTTAGGGTTCGCGTTGATTTCAGAACGAGCCGCTAGACGAAGACCCGCTTTTTCAGCAGCTGCAATGACATACGCCTCGGTGACGTATCCACTCTCCGCTTTCGGATCTTGTATGCCCGGATTCCCTCGATGCTGCTCCACGGCCAACACGCCGCCCGGCTTCAAAGAACCGGCGAGACTCGCGAAATTGCGATCAACCAAGCCCTCGACACGCATCCAACCGTGGATCACACGCGACAACAGGATGAAGTCGTAGCTGTTCGTCGGCAAAGGCGCGGCAGTCGCACCCCAGTTGACGAGCTCGACCTTGCCATAGATTTTTTCATCGGCAAAACGCGCGGCAAAATCGGCACGTCCCTTGCGAGCCGCTTCGGTGATCGATGGATTGGCAAGATCGGCAGCAGTTGCGCTGTAGCGCCCCCCGGTACGCGCCGCGTAAGGTGCGAGGATGCGAGTCCACCATCCGGCGCCCGGCTGCACCTCGAGAATGCTCGCGCCCGGCTTCAGACCCCAGAACTGCAGGTTTTCAACGGGCTTGCGAGCCGCGTCGCGCGATTTCTCATCGGCCGAACGCCAATCTCCCGCGACCACCTGCGCCAGTGCGTCATCGGTCGACGGGGCGGCAACGGCGCTCGTGGCGGCCAGCGCCATGACGACGGAGGCCAGAAATGCTTGCTTCAATACTCGGGGTTTCATTGAGACACCTCACATCCTTGAGTGGTGGGCGAAGGCTAGCAGAAGCCTGTTGCAGCGCCCAGTCGGGATGCGCGCCGACCACGGCTCGAACGTCCCGCGCGCATCCTTGAGCGCAGTCTGACGACTTTCGGCTAACTAGTCGGATGAACACCAAACTCGACATCAAAACCATCACCGAATTCCTCGCCGAGCAACCGAACGTCGACGTGAGTCGCGCTTGGGAGCGCTGCTGGGGCATCCACTCGGGTATCGTCGAACGCGTCAAACAGCGCTTTGCCGTGGAGAAGCACCCCTCCACGATCGGCAGCGAGTACTACACGTCGCTGGATGGCGGAATGGAGGGCTCGTTCAACGCCTGGACGGGTCCGCGCGTCGAATGGCTCGTTCACTCCTGGCTCGGTAATCGCAAAGCGAGTCTGCTCGATATGAATGCGACCGTCTTCCTGTCGCAGCAAAATCAAGTGCCGCATTTGGTGGTGATCTTCGGTACCGTGCCGAAGCTATTTTTCTATGCAGACTACACGCCGCGTGTCGATCTGCGTACCAACCTAGACTACGTCAATCAGTATTACGAACCCGCCAATGCCAGCGCGATTCGATTTCGAGGTCTATCGAACTTCACTTGGAACTGGAGTCACGGCACGTACTTACGCGGCTTGATGTCTCCGGTCTGCACGAGTGTCATGGGTGAACTCAACGAAGAAAACATCGCCACTTGCGAGACGTACCTGCAAGAGTTCGTCGGCCGCTGGTTCGAATGGATCGACGAGGCCGACAAGCAGCCCCTCGCCCCCGAAGAGCGCCTCGCTCAGCAAGCGTACGATCACTACGTTCGCGAAATCGGGTACCGTACCGACCCCATGAACGTACTTGCACAACGCGCTTTCGGTCCCGAGGAATTCCAGCGTCGCCTTGAGCTGCGCATGGGACTCAGCCAAATCGCCGAGTCGCGAGGCAAGGTGGCGATCGATTGATTCCCGTCAGACTCGCTCGCCTTGAGGACGCCCCGTCTATCGTCGCACTCGTGAATTCGGCGTATCGCGGCGATAGTAGTCGCGCGGGCTGGACGACCGAAGCAGACTTGCTCGGCGGGCAACGTACCGATGAGGCCGCGATTCGCGACTTTATCGCCGGCGCACCGGAACAGCGGATGCTGGTTCATGAGCATGCAGACGGCGCGCTGCATGCTTGCGTGCAACTACAAAATCGTGGTGATTACGCCTATCTCGGCATGCTGACCATCCGGCCCACGCTGCAAGCTGCCGGTCTCGGCCGCGAGTTACTGGCAGCAGCCGAGCATGATGTGCGAACCCATTGGGGTATCAGCCGCATGGTCATGACGGTCATCGAACAACGCAGCGAGCTTATCGCCTGGTACGAACGTCGCGGCTATGCACGAACGGGTGAAACGGCTGAATTTCCATACGGTGATCCGCGCTTTGGCGAACCGAAAAGATCCGATTTGCGCTTCGCGGTACTCGCCAAAGATTTATCGGCTTCGTGATGCCTATCGTCATCGCGCATCGCGGCGCCTCGGGATATCGACCCGAACACACACTCGAGGCGTACCAACTCGCCATTGAGATGGGCGCGGATTACATCGAACCCGATCTGGTCGCCACACGCGATGGATATCTCGTCGCCAGACACGAACCGGATATCAGCGAAACGACCGATGTTGCCTCGAGAGCGGAATTCGCCGATCGAAAACGCACCGTCGTAATTGATGGCGTCGAAACGACCGGTTGGTTCACGGTGGACTTCAGCCTCACGGAGCTGCGCAGCCTGCGAGCCGTGCAACCGCGACCCGATCGATCGAAGGAATTCGATGGTCAGTTTCTGGTGCCGACTCTCGACGAAATCATCGCGCTCGCTCAACGCGAATCGAGAGCCCGCGGGCGAACCATCGGCATCTACCCCGAGACCAAGCATCCTAGCTGGCACTGTGCGCTCGGGCTGTCGCTCGAAGAGCCTTTACTCGACACACTCGGGAAAGCCGGTTGGAATCATCGAGAGGCGCCTGTTTTCATCCAGTCTTTCGAGGCGGGCAATCTGCAGTGGTTACGCAACCGAACTCGAGTGAAGTTGATTCAACTCGTGGGCGGCGTCGGCTCGAACCCTGATGGTTCGGTGATCATGGCACCGACGTTTGCACAGCCCGGCTGCTCGACATATCCAGTCGGTGCCCTGCCGACCGACTTTACGTCGTCTCGCGCCTTCGAAACTATCGCTGCCTATGCCGATGGCATCGGACCTTGGAAACGGTTTCTGATCGGTGACCGTGGTGGCCACGTCACGCTACCCAGTCGATTCGTCGAACTCGCTCACGCAGCAGGCCTGCTCGTGCATCCTTGGACATTCCGCAACGAGCAGATCCATCTGCTCGCGGACTACGCCGGAGACCCGCTGGCCGAATATCGGGCGTTCATCGAACTTGGGATCGATGGTATTTTCAGCGACTTCCCGGACACCGCTCGTCGTGCTGTCGACGTCGGCCCAGCGGCTTGACGACTCAAAGAAAAAGGCCCGGCGTTTGACGGCCGGGCCTTAAGAGCTGCGGTCTTTCGCCGCTTAAAACTTAGCCACTTAAAACTTAGAAGTTGTAGCTGAACTCGAGACCGATCTGGCGCTCGCGGCGCAGCACGCCGAAGAAGCCACGCGGCAGCGAGTACGAGGCTACTGACGTTGCAGGCGTTGCAGGCACCGTCAGACCGTTCACGCCAATCAAGTTCTGCTGCAACCAGCGCGTCGCGCCAGGCACAGAGTCTTCATTGGTCAGGTTGCGGCCGTAGACGCCGACCTTCCAGTCAGCGGTCTGGATGCCAAAGCGCGCGCCGAGCAACGTTGCCGCACCGGTGTAGGCGAGGTTATGCACCTGCACCCACTTCTTGCTGGTGTAGGACAAGTCGCTGTTGAGATAGAACTCGTAGTCGCCACCGAACACCGGACGGACGAAGTCGGCCGTCAACGACGCGGTGTGCTTCGCCGCCAGCGGGAACTCGTTGCCGGCGATCGAGCAGCTGCCCTGACCGTTCAAGTTGCGGGCAGTCGAGTTCGGATCGTTCGGGTTGTAGATGCCGCCACCACTCGTGAGAGTGAACTGCATGTCATCGCAACCCTTGGTGAACTCGGTGTCCGCCAAGGCGTAATTGAAGCCGAGGGTGAGTTCTTCGGTTGCGGCGAACTTGGTTTCGACTTCAAAGCCCTTCACCTGACCGTCGCCCTGGTTGGTCGAGATCGAGGTCACCGCACCGGTCGACGCTTGGATCGGCGTCGTCAGCTGAATCGCGGTGACATCCATCTTGAAGACGGCGACGTTGAACACGAGACGGTTATCCATCCAAGTGGACTTCATACCGACTTCGTAGTTGACCGACTCTTCTTGGTCGAAGGCTTCGTCTTGCGGACGGCCGTTGGTGATGGCGATCGCGCCGTTGAAACCACCGGGCTTGTAACCCTTCGCGTAGTTGGCATACAGCGTCAGATCATCTGCGGCCTTGTAGTTGACGGTCACGCGCGGTGTGGTCGACTTCCAGGTGTCGTTGCCGCGAACGGCCGAGTCGTACAACACGGTCGTCGGTCCGCCCTGCAAGTTCACGACAGGAGCGTAATCGATCTGGCCCTTCTGCTCTTCGGCACGGCGCACTTCAGCCGAGGCCGACAGCTTGTCGGTGAAGTCGAATTCGACGGAGCCAAACACGGCATCGTTTTCGATCGAATACACTTTCTCCGGACGATCCTGACCGTTCAGGCTCGCGAAATCGAT
>JALRHE010000031.1 GCA_023253235.1 Steroidobacteraceae bacterium | reverse complement strand
CCACGAATCCACTCGACGATCGCCGGACCTACCACCGGAATAGTGCCGAACAGGTTCACGATCACCTGCGCACCCCAGTAGGACATGTTGCCCCAAGGCAGCACGTACCCCATGAAGGCCTCGGCCATCAGGGCGAGATACAGCAGCATGCCGAGGATCCACAGCAACTCGCGCGGCGCGCGATACGAGCCGTAGATCATGGCGCGGAACATGTGCAGGTAAACCATGATGAAGAAGAAGGACGCACCGGTGGAGTGCATGTAGCGGATGAGCCAGCCCCACTCCACTTCGCGCATGATGTATTCGACCGAGTCGAAGGCCATCAGCTCGCTCGGCTTGTAATGCATCGTCAGGAAGATCCCCGACAGGATCTGGATGACGAACACCAGCAGTGCTAGCGATCCGAAGAAGTACCAAACGTTGAAGTTTTTCGGCGCGAAATAACCGGTGAGCTGCGAGGCGACGAATTCGTCGACCGGCAGTCGCTTGTTCAACCAGGCGCGGAAGCCACCCTTGCCGGTGGCGTTATCAGACGAGACGGCCATTAGGCGGCTCCTTGGGTGGCGTCAATGCCGATCACGAGCATCGAGTCGGACTTGAAGCTGTGCGGCGGAATACCGAGATTGGCCGAGGCAGGCGAGCCGTTGAAGACACGACCGGCCAAGTCGAAACGTGAGCCGTGACAGGGGCAGAAGAAACCACCCGGCCAATCGGCGCCCATCTCGGGATCAGCTTGTGTGAAGTATTGTTTGGGCAGGCAGCCGAGGTGGGTGCACGCCGCATAGACGACCAGCACTTCGGGCTTGAGCGAGCGCTGCACGTTCTTGGTGTAGTCGGGCTGTTTCGAAGCTTCGGACTTCGGGTCCTTGAGGCTGCCCTCGAGGCCTTCGAGCTTGGCGACTGCTTCCGGCGTGCGACGCACGACGTAAATCGGTTGTTTGCGCCAGCTCTGCGTGACCATCTGCCCGGGCTCGAGTTTCGAGAGGTCGATCTCGAGCGGCGCACCGAGCGCGCGGGCGCGCTCGGACGGTTTCCACGAAGCGATGAAGGGCACCAAAGTGAACGCGGCACCCACGGCGCCGGTGGCTACGGTTGCGGCGGTGAGGAAATTACGTCGACTCAGGTCGACCTCTTCGCCGGCTTTCATCGGTTCATCGCTCATCGCACAGCCTCTCTGCGTCTACCCGACAAAACGGGTGCGCTGCTATTCCGTTGACGTGGAAGCGCGGCATTATACAGATGCAGAATCGTCCCGTTCCATCTCGACCTACCATCTCGAACCCTCTGGAGTGTCATGGGCAAGGCATCCCGCATCGTCATCTTCCTGGCTGGTGCCGTCGTCGGCGCGCTGGCTCTGGGCTTCGTTGCGATCGCCGCGCGCCACGACGCGCTGGCCCTGCTTGGCCTGCGCGCGCCGGCAGATACGCCTAATCCGACCGTTCCGACGGCGGTCGGTGGTCTCGACGATACCGGCGTTCCGGAGAGCGACAGCACCGATGTTGCCTCGGAATCGGCGGCGGGAGGTTCCGGGAGCTATTCGGCCGCAGTGAGGTTGGCCGCACCGGCGGTGGTGAACATCTACGTGGCACGGGTGGTCGCCGAGCGGGTGCCCTACAACTTCATGCAAGATCCTTTTGG
>JALRHE010000235.1 GCA_023253235.1 Steroidobacteraceae bacterium | reverse complement strand
ATTCACGATGCTCGAGCTCTACCAGGCGTACGCCGACTATCGCGACCTGATGGATCTCGTCGAGCGACTGCTGCGCGGTGCGGCCGAGGCGGTGGTGGGTTCGTTGCAGTTCGAGTCGCAGGGACGGCAGTACGATCTGAGTGCGCCGTTCTGCCGAGTCAGCGTCGAAGATCTGATCATGGAGTGCAATCCGACACTCGATCGAGCGAAGTTGCGCGACGTCGCGTATCTGCGCAGCGCGTGCGATGAGCGCGGCATTCCGTGGAAGGCCGGTGACGGAGCGGGCAAGTTGCAGATCGAATTGTTCGAGAAGACCGGCGAGCACACCTTGCTCGATCCGACCTTCGTGTTCGGCTATCCGGCAGAAGTGTCGCCGCTCTCGCGCGCCAATGACGCCGACCCGTTCCTGACCGATCGATTCGAGTTCTTCGTGGGCGGTCGTGAATTGGCCAACGGCTTCTCCGAGCTGAACGATGCTGAAGATCAGGCGGAGCGCTTCCGGGCGCAGGTCGAGCGCAAAGACGCCGGTGACGAAGAGGCGATGTTCTACGACGCCGATTACGTGCGTGCGCTGGAATACGGGATGCCGCCGACCGCGGGCCTGGGCATCGGTATCGATCGGTTGGTGATGTTCCTCACCAACTCCGCGTCGATCCGTGACGTGTTGCTATTCCCGCAAATGCGGCCCGAGTAGCGTCACTCGCTATCGTTACTCGCTGGGTAGCGCATAGCCGAGCGGCAGGCTCGGCAAATCGAACGTCGTCACCGCTAAAAATTCCGTGCTGCCGGTGTCGGTCTTGGCTACCTGCACCACTTGCGCGGTGCGGCCATCCTGCAGGGTGATCGAGGCTGCTGGCGCAAGCTCACCCGCAGAGACCATGCTGGCGTCGAATCGTTGCAGACGGCGCTTCACTCGGCCGCGATAGTGCGCACGCGCGATCACTTCCTGTCCCGTGTAGCAGCCCTTGGTAAAAGAAATCGCCTCGAGCAAATCGAGGTTCAGCATCTGTGCGACGAATTCTCCGGCGGTTGCCTCGGTGATCATCGGTAGGCCGGCGCGCAGGTCAGCCAGTTGCCAGACGGCAAGTTCCGTCTCGGGCGAGACGCTGCTTCTGACGGCTGTGATGCTGCCGGTCTCCGCCGCTGCATCGCGCTGCACGACGCGCAGCCAACGACCGTCGCTCGCGTATGACCAAGTACGGCTCGCATCGTCGGGCGGGATCGGTGGCCAGCCGCCCTCGATCGAGTGCAGCGCCGTTTCATCGGTTAGTTTGACCTTCGCGCGCAGCACGTAACGCTGCAGCAGCGCGAGGGTGCTCGCGATGCGTTCGCGCGGCAGCACGAGCAGCACGTCTTCGTTGCCTTGCGGTAGTAGCAACGTGATCGCGAGTACGCGTCCCTGCGGATTGTGTAAACCGGCACGAACAGCGCGATCGTCCGCAAGTGCCGACAGGTCCTGCGACAACTGCCCGTTGAGGAAACGCCGGCTATCCGGTCCACGCGCGGCGATGACACCAAGATGTGTGAGGATCATTGGGGGGATTTTGCCCGATTCCGACGCGCCGGCCAGCGGCCGTTCGCTGTGGTCTTGGCGCAACGTTTCTGGCATAGTTCACGCACGATGCAGCACGATCCACAGGGGGTGGGGCGGCCCGCGTCAGCGGCTGTTCCCGTGCCCGTTTCCAAACCCGAGACTCCTCCCGTCGACGACGTCGTCCATGGGACCCAGACTGCCGAAATCGGCGGACCTAGCGGTCCCGAACCCACTCGGTTCGGCGACTGGGAGAAGAACGGGCGTTGCATCGACTTCTGATCACGCGGGACTCTCAACGATGCGTCAAAGACCTCTCTCTCCTCATCTCGATATCTACCGATTCGCCTACACCATGGCGACCTCGATCGCGCACCGCATCACGGGCGTGATCCTCACGGCGGGTTTCGGCGTGTTGATCTACTGGCTGGTGTCTGCCGCGAGTAGCGCCGAGTCCTATGCTGCTGCGCAGCAAATCATTGGGTCGGTCCCGGTGAAGCTGTTGCTGGTCGGCTGGTTGCTGGCGTTCTGCTACCACCTGTTCAACGGCCTCCGGCATCTGAATTGGGATCTGGTGCGAGGACTCGAACGGCACGAAGCGCGCCGTAGCTCACGCATCGTGATCATCGCCACCGTCGTGCTATTCGTGATTTTCGCAGCGCGTGCCTTCGCCTCGGGGGTGATGTCATGAGCTTGCAGAGTCCGCTCGGTCGCGTCCTTGGGCGCGGTTCTGCCCATCAGGGCGTTTCCCATTGGTGGGTGCAGCGCGTCACGGCGGTCGCACTCGTTCCGTTGACGCTGTGGTTCGCACTGCGCGTCACGGGTTTGCCGGACTACGAGCACGATACCGTGCGCGCCTGGATCGCCACGGGTTGGCACCCGGTGTGGTTGATTCTCTTGATCGGCACCCTCGCGTGGCACTCGGCGCTCGGTGTGCAGGTGGTGCTCGAAGATTACGTGCACGAGAAGGGCATCAAGGTGGCCGCTCTCGTGACTTCGACTTTCCTTCACGTTCTCGCGGTCGTAGCCGGCACTTACGCCGTGCTGCGAGTCGCGTTCACGTTCACTGCGGGATGACATTCGATGGCTGCTTATTCTTTCATTGATCACACCTACGACGTCGTCGTCGTCGGCGCGGGCGGCTCCGGCCTGCGCGCCGCGCTCGGCGCCGCCCAGCAGGGGCTGAAGGTCGCCTGCGTGACCAAGGTCTTCCCGACCCGCTCGCACACCGTGGCCGCTCAGGGCGGCATCTCGGCGTCGCTGGGCAACATGGGCGAGGATGACTGGCGCTGGCACATGTACGACACGATCAAGGGCTCCGACTGGCTCGGCGACCAGGACGCCATCGAGTACATGTGCC
>JALRHE010000141.1 GCA_023253235.1 Steroidobacteraceae bacterium | reverse complement strand
CTCGAATGGATCGACTATCGCGAGGCAGCCCGGCTCTATCATCAAGAACAGGTTGCCTACACCTGTGGCACGCCGATCATTCGTCTCTATGGCGGCACCAACGCGCTGACGGGCCAGCGGACGGTGCTCGAGGTGAACTCGATCATCGCCACTCGCGGCCAGAGCGGTAATCCGGGTCACCTGCGCCAGGATTACGTCCCGCCACTCAACAACCAAACCTTGTTTCGGCGTGACGCCTATCTTTGTCTCTATTGTGGGCAGCGTTTCCCGACGCGCGAGCTGTCGCGCGATCACGTTCGGCCTTTCTCGCAAGGCGGGCGTGACGTCTGGACCAACGTGGTGACGGCTTGCCGTCGTTGTAACAACTTCAAGGCCTGGCGCACCCCCGAGCAAGCCAAGATGCAACTGCTCGCGGTGCCGTTCACGCCGACTTACGCCGAGTACATCTTCCTCAAGGGCCGTCGAGTGCTTTTCGACCAGATGGAATATCTGCTGGCCCACTTCCCCCGCAGCAGTCCTTTGCACGGCCGCATCCGTCAATTTCTCAGTTGACCCTCGTCAACTGAAGCTCTCGCAAGGCCACATTTCGTGATTCATCTCGTCGACGCGTCGGTCTACATATTCCGTGCGTATTACTCAATGCCGCCTGACATGGTCGATCGCGATGGCAATCCGGCGCACGCCGTATTCGGCTTTGCACGATTTTTAGGCGATCTCATCGAGCGTGCAAAACCGACCTATCTCGCGGTGGCATTCGACGAGAGTCTGACCACATCGTTCCGCAATCGGATCGATCCGAGCTACAAGGCCAATCGCGACCCCGCGCCACCAGATCTGAAGCTGCAGTTCGAGGGATGCCGAGAGTTTTGCCGCCATCTGGGCGTCGCCCATTTCGGCAGCGGTGAGTACGAGGCCGACGACATCATCGGCACGCTGCATGCGAAATTGCGTCGAGAGGGAATCGCCTCGACCGTGGTGACTCGCGACAAGGATCTCGCGCAGTTGATCTGCGAGGGCGATACCTACTGGAACTACACCGAGAACCTGCGGCTGCAGTATCACGACATCGAGGCTCACTTTGGTGTGGCGCCTGAGCGTTACGCCGATTACCTTGCTTTGACCGGCGACGCCGTCGACAACATCAAGGGTGTGCCGGGTGTGGGACCCAAGACGGCAGCGGCACTACTCAAAGAATTCGTCTCGCTCGAAGAGCTGTACGACAATCTCGACATGGTGGCGAGACTACCCATACGCGGCGCTTCGAAACTGCCCGAGAAGTTGCTGACACATCGCGACGCCGCTTTTTTGGCGCGCCGCTTGACCGAGATCGTTCGCGAGGCGCCCATCGAGGTTCTACGCGATGATCTGCGATTGGCCGAGCCGAATCGGGCTGCACTCGATGAGTTTTTCGATCGACACCAGTTCGGGCCGATGCTGCGTCGTCAGAGCGAACGACTCGCCGCGCTGCAGTCGACATCGAGATCCGCTTGATGCGGCCGCGCTTTCTATTACCGGCGTACTGGCCTCTCTGGGCGGCATTGCTATTGCTGCGTCGATTGGCGCGCTGGGATTACCCAAGACTGCTGCGGTTTGGCGTCAAAGTCGGAAATGTGGCGTACAGGCTTCCGCTACCGCAGAAGGCCGTGGTCGACCGAAATCTACGCTGGTGTTTTCCCGAGTGGTCTTCGGAGCAACGCGAGAGAGTCGCCAAAGAGCACTTTCGCGATTCGGGCATCACGCTGTGCGAAACCGCGCTCGCTTGGTTCGCCGATCGGGATCGATTGTTGTCACTGGCAGAGTTCGAAGGGCTCGAGGAGCTCGATCGTCATCATGCGGCAGGGCGTGGAGTGATCCTGCTAGCTGCCCATTTCACGACGCTCGAAATCGGCGCGCGTCTGGCAACGGCAATCCGCGAGGTGCATGCCGTCTACAAGCCGTCTAAGAATTTACTGATGACAGAGTTTTTTCGGCGGTATCGCGGCGCGGTCTCGGCCGGCATGATCGCAAGCGACGACATTCGCAGCATGGTGCGCGTACTGAAGCGAGGCGGCATCGTCTGGTATGCGCCCGATCAAGCGTTTCGTGGCAAGGGCGCCGAAGAAGTCTCTTTCTTTGAGCAGCCGGTCGCCACCAATACAGCCACATCGCGCCTGGCCGAGCTGACCGGTGCAGTCGTCATGCCGTATTTCGTCGAGCGACTGTCGGGTAGCACTGGTTATCGGGTTCGTATCGGCCCGGCGCTGGAGGGCATTCCGTCAGGCGATAGCGTCGCCGATACGCGTTTGCATCACGAATTGATCGAAGCTGAGATTCGTCGGCTGCCATCGCAATATCTTTGGCTACACAAGCGCTTCAAACGCTTGTCGATAGACCCGTACGTATAG
>JALRHE010000138.1 GCA_023253235.1 Steroidobacteraceae bacterium | reverse complement strand
AGTTCCGCCAAGATCTGGTACGCACCGATGGGTTCGTGTGATCGCCATACGATTTCGAGCACCCGTCTACGGATCGGAGTGAGGTTGAGTCCGCGTCGCTCGCAAAGATCGGCGGCCGTGTCGAGAGCGTGCGTGATACAGCTCTGGTGGTCGTGAGCAGAGACGTGTGATTCGCCTGTTTTGGCCATGCCGTACGTTATCATGCGTCACTATATGGCTACCACGGATCGGGTGCCCGTCACCGTCCTGACGGGATTTCTGGGGTCTGGAAAGACCACGTTGCTCAACCGCATTCTCTCCGAGAATCACGGCAAGCGTATCGCTGTCATCGAAAACGAATTCGGTGAGGTGGGTATCGATCACCAACTCGTCATTGGTGCCGAAGAAGAAATCTTCGAAACCAACAACGGATGCATCTGCTGCACTGTGCGCGGCGACTTGTTGCGCATTTTGGGGCAGCTCCTCAAGCGTCGCGATAAGTTCGACTACATCATCGTCGAAACGACCGGCATGGCGGATCCAGGTCCGGTCGCGCAGACGTTTTTCCTCGACGATGAGTTTAAGCAGCAGTTCCTGCTCGACGCGATCGTCACCGTCATTGATGCGCATCACATCGAGAAGCATCTCGATGAAATGAAGGAGCCCGGCGAGCAAGTTGCTTTCGCTGATGTGATCCTGCTCAACAAGGTCGATCTCGTGAGCGAAGCGGAGCTCGAGCGTATCGAGCGACGTATTCGTGCGATCAATGGCACTGCGAAAATTTTCCGAACCCGCAATGCCGATGTCCCCATCGAGCGTGTGCTCGACGTCGGCGCTTTCGATCTCGATCGCGCGTTGGCGGTGGACTCGGCATTTCTGGAGCCACAGTATCCGTTCGAGTGGGCCGGGCTCTACGATCTGTCGGCGGGTCGTCACGAACTGCGAACGGGTGGCGATACCCATGAGCATCGCCATCATGAACACCATCATGACGGTGAATGTGACCATGCCCATCACCCGCATGAGCATCATCACGAGCATAACCACGGGCATGATCACGACGATGGGCATCACGACCACGATCATCATGGTCACGATCATGCGCATGAAGGTGGTTTGGCAGTCGCATTGTTGAGCGCTGGAGCAGGTGAGTCTGCCGCAGCGCTCGCCGCTTGCATCGAGCCTGCCGTACGCGCGTTTGCCGAAGAAGGGCAGCAGGTCGCTTGCGGTGGCAGCCTGAAGCCTGCCGACGCACCCTATCGTATCGATGTCGGACACGACGGAAGCCACTTCCATATAGATATCGCAAGTGCAGGTCGCTATGTGATGGTTGTCGAGCATGCACCCATCGAATTTGGTCTGCGTATCGAGGGTGCGAAACCGATCGCCGAGAGACGCTTTGCGTCACACCATCATGACGAGGAGATTTCATCGATTGGTTTGACCGATCCGCGTGCGGTCGATCCCAACAAGCTCAATGATTGGCTCTCTTATCTGCTCAAAAGTCGTGGAGCCGACATTTTCCGAATGAAGGGTGTCGTCTCCATCAAGGGTGAGCCGCGTCGCTATGTGTTTCACGGAGTGCACATGATGTTCGACGGACAGTTGGAGCGTCCGTGGCCAGCAGGATCCGATCGTGTGAATACGCTGGTTTTCATTGGTCGAAAGTTGGATCGCCAGGAGCTTGAGGCAGGTTTCCATTCCTGCTTCGCGTGATGCCATGAAATCACCACCGGCATTACTCGAGCCCCGCGGCAAAGTCGATATCGACGATTACATTGTCGATATCGCTTGGTCGATCGATGGTCGTGGTCTCGCCGTGGCAGGCGGCGAAGGCAAGGTATGCAGCATCGAGAATGGCGACGGCGCGCTAGCGGTTCGAGAAGTGGGTCACCACGGGCTCGGTGCGCTGGCCGTTGCTTGGCATCCCAAGAATGCCGTGTTTGTCAGCAGTGGGCAGGATGGTGAGGTCCGGCTCTACGACGCCGTGGACGGAAACGTACTGGCGCGACAGAGACCATCGAAAGCGTGGACGACTCAATTGACGTTCTCGCCTGATGGATCGCAGCTCGCGACCGCGGCCGGAAAGCAGATCTCGCTTTGGAACGAGCGCCTGGAGTTGCAGCAGGCACTGCCGCCGCTCGACGGGACGATCGCCGCACTGGCATTCGACAAGAGCGGTCGTGATCTGGCGGCAGCGATCAACGGGGGTGTCGTGGTGCACCGACTCGAAGCGCCGCGCTACCCGGTCCGCCACTATCGTTGGGATGCACCTTGTATCACGGCGAATTTCAGCAGCAACGGAAAATTCCTCGCTGCTGGCACGCAAGACGGGTCCGTCCACTTTTGGTACCTAGCTACCGGCCGTGATTCGCAAATGCGCGGCTATCCCGGCAAGGTCGATCAGCTTGGTTGGAGTGGTGATTCACGTTATCTCGCTACCGCCGCTGCAGATCGTGTCGTCGTGTGGGACTTCGGCGGCAAAGGTCCCGAAGGCTCCTCACCGTTGCAGTTGTCTGGTCATACCGATCGAATCGAATGTCTCGCCTATCAGCCCCGCGGAAATTTTCTCGCGACGGCAGGTCTCGATTGGCGGTTGTCGCTCTGGTTGCCAGGGAAATTTCCCACGGCGATCGATGCGCACCTGACCGATTCCGAGCCCTCGTGCCTGCGCTGGTCTCCGGATGGTCGCTTTCTGGCACTTGGCGAGAGAAAAGGTAAGCTGTCGATATTCGAACTCGTCCGGATCTGAGCGCTCGGGAGGCGCCCTTCCATGAAGCACATCGCAACTCGTTCCCTCCAGGTCTTGGGTTTTGTCGCTGCATCGTTGGTGCCCCTCTCGACACTGGCGGCAGCGGAGTCGATCAATGCCAAGGTCGACGCCGCACTGCAGAGCCTGCAGCCGAAGATCATCGAGTGGCGTCGCGATCTGCATCAAAACCCCGAGTTGTCGAATCGGGAGTTCCGCACGTCAAAAATAGTGGCCGAACATCTGCGCTCGCTTGGCCTCAAGGTTGAAACCGGTGTCGCGATCACCGGTGTCGTCGCCGTGCTCGAAGGCGGAAAGCCGGGTCCTACCATCGCGTTGCGAGCGGACATGGACGCCCTGCCTGTTGTGGAGCAGAACGATCTGCCTTTCCGATCCAAAGTCACGGCGACCTATCGGAACGAAACGGTCGGCGTCATGCACGCCTGCGGGCACGATGTACACACGTCGGTTCTGATGGGGGTTGCGCAGGCACTGGCATCCGTCAGGGAAGATCTGCCAGGCAAGATCGTCTTTCTGTTTCAGCCGGCCGAAGAGGGCGCGCCGGTCGGCGAGGAAGGCGGCGCGAGTCTCATGGTCAAAGAGGGCGTGCTAGAGCGTTACAAGCCAGAGGCAGTTTTTGGGTTGCACGTTTTTGCCAATATGCGCACTGGCATGATCGGATATCGCGGTGGCCCGTTGATGGCTGCGTCCGACTCCTATCGTATCGTCGTCAAGGGACGTCAGACTCACGGTGCGAGGCCTTGGGGTGGCGTCGATCCGATCGTCGTTTCATCACAGTTGGTCGGTGCGCTGCAAACCATCGTCTCTCGCCAAACCGACATCACGGCCAATCCCGCCATCGTCACGGTCGGCGCCATCAAGGGCGGCATCCGTCACAACATCATTCCTGACGAAGTGGAGATGGTCGGCACCATTCGTACCTTCGATGGTCTGCAACGCGCCGATATCTTGAAGAGCATGCAGCGCATGGTGGAAAACATCGCCGAGGCCAGCGGTACGACTGCGACGCTCGAGATCGACCCGGGTAGCAATCCGGTGGTGAACAACGACCCCGATTTGACTCGGAAAGTGATACCGACCTTGCAACGCGTTGCCGGTGAAGCGAACGTACGCACCGTACCGTTGGTGACGGGCGCCGAAGATTTCGCCTTCTTTGCGCAGAAAGTGCCGAGCTTCTTTTTCTTTGTCGGCGTGACACCTGCCGACAAGGTGGTCACGGCCGCTTCCAATCATTCACCGCTCTTCCTGGTGGATGAGTCGGCGATACCGACGGCCGCTCGCGCCATCGCGAACGTCGCCGTCGATTATCTGGCTGCCGGAGCGCCTTAAGCGTTTAGCGATTTACTGATCGGCAGACGGCGGATTCTTTCGCCGGTGGCTGCGAAGATCGCGTTGCAGACAGCGGGTGCGATCGGCGGCGTTCCCGGTTCGCCGATGCCACCAATCGGACCACCGCTCGTCACGATGTGTACATCGATGGCCGGCGAGTCGACCAGACGCAGCACACGATAGCTATCGAAGTTGCCCTCGACGACACGGCCGTCCTCGATGTTGATTTCACCTTCGAGTGCTGCCGAGAGCCCATAGAGGATGCCGCTTTCCATCTGGGCGACGACCTGACTCGGATTGACTGCAAGCCCACAGTCGACCGCACAGGTGACGCGATGTACGCGTGCCTTGCCGTTGGTGACGGATACCTCCGCCACCTGGGCGACGATGCTGCCAAAGCTCTCTTGCAGCGCGATGCCGTGGAAGTGTCCTGCAGGCAAGGCTTGACCCCAGTTCGCTTCGGTGGCGGCACGCTCCAGCACCGCCAGATGACGCGGCTTTTCTTTGAGTAGCTCGCGTCGGTATTCGTAAGGATCCTTACCCGCGAGCGTGGCGAGTTCATCAATGACGCTATTGGTCACGAACCCCGTGATGGAATGCCCCACAGATCGCCACCATAGAATCGGCACAGCTTCGCGGGTGTTGTGTACCTCGACGCGAAGATTCGGGATCGCGTAGGGCATATCAGCCGACCCTTCGATGGTCGACGGATCCAGGCCCTCTTTAGTGACCGCCATCTTGCCCATCGCCGTGTTTGCGAGCACCGGCTTGCTGACGGTGACATGATGAATAGCCACGGGCATACCGTCGGCGCCGACAGCTGCTTTGATGCGATTGAAGCTCAGCGGGCGGTAGTAGCCGCCACGCATGTCATCTTCGCGAGTCCACACCACTTTGACCGGTTTGCCAACGCCTTGTGCGACGAGCGCCGCTTCGACGGCGAAGTCCGACACGGCGCTTGCCCGACGACCGAAACCGCCGCCCAAGAACATGGTGTGTATGCGTACCTTCGACGGCTCTATCCCTAACGCTTCCGCGACGAAGCGCGCATCTTGTGATTGCGACTGCGTACCAAGCCAAAGTTCACAGCCGTCGGCCGTCACTTCGGCCACGGCGTTCAGAGGCTCCATGCAAGCGTGCGCGAGATAGGGGAGCTCGTATTCGACGTCGATCGTGCGTGTTGCGGAACGGAAGGCCGCGGCGACATCGCCAACGTTTTTGCCGACCAATCCCGGTCGTTTGGCGAGCGCACGCCACTCCTGACGTAGTCCCTCGCTCGAGAGTGACTTGCTGCTACCGATATCCCAGTCGATCACGAGGGCATCTCGGCCGCGCAGTGCCGCATGGGTATGTTGGGCGATGACGGCAATACCACTCGGCACAGCCTTGATGTCGACGACGCCGGCAACGGCTTTGGCTGCCGTAGCGTCGAATCCGCGCAAGCTGGCACCGAACGCAGGCGGCCTCGCGATAACGGCAGTCAACATACCGGGTCGCATGACGTCGATACCGAAGGTCGCGCTACCGGTCACCTTGATCGGGCTGTCGAGTCGACGCTGTGGCTTACCGATATATTTGAAGGTCGAAGGATCTTTGAGCGTGACGGCGGTCGGATCAGGCAGCGGCAGTCGATTGGCGGCGTCGACCAGCGAGCCATAGCGCAAACGACGACCTCGCGAATCTCGCACCACGCCACTATCGGTCGTCAGCGTGACGACATCAACATTCCATTGTTCTGCCGCCGCAGCGAGCAGGGCAGAGCGTGCTTGGGCACCAACCCGACGCAGCGCGTCGTAGGTTGTCATCACGCTCATGCTGCCGCCGGTGAATTGCGCCGGGAGGAACGGGTGATTGAATGCCGGGTCTACGCCCGCGATCTCCACTTGTACGGTTGTCGGATCTACGTCGAGCTCTTCGGCGAGGATCATCGGCAGACTGCCGTAGACGCCTTGCCCCATCTCGCTTTTGCCAATGATCACCGTGATGGTGTCATCGGAGCGGATCCGTACGAATGCGTGCGGTTGAAAGTCCGCAGGTGGTCGGTTGACGTCGGCAGCACCGACCAACCAGGGTCGCAAAGCCATACCAGCGGCTGTTCCGCCCGCGACGACACCGATGCCGATCAAAAACTGGCGTCGACCGTTGTCGGTTGCGCCGTTACCTTCTGCACTCATGCCGACTTGCCGCCTCGCTTGAGTTCAGCTGCACGTTTGATGGCTGCGCGAATGCGCGGATACGTACCACAACGGCAGATATTGCCGTTCATCGCAGCGTCGATATCGGCATCGCTCGGATTCGTATTCGTCTCGAGCAGGGCGACGGCCGACATGATCTGACCCGATTGGCAGTAACCGCATTGCACGACATCGAGTTCGATCCACGCTTGTTGGACGGGATGCAGCTCCTCACCCTTGGCAAGGCCCTCGATGGTGGTGATACGACCGCCGACGGCCGCCGACACCGGAATCGAGCAGGAACGGATGGGCTGACCATCGAGGTGTACGGTGCAGGCGCCGCATTGTGCGATGCCGCAACCGTACTTCGTGCCGGTGAGTTGCAGGATGTCACGCAGTGCCCACAGCAGGGGCATGTCCGCGTCAGCTTCGACTTCGCGTTGGACGCCGTTGATGTTCAAACTGATCACGAGTGCTCTCCGGTTCACATCTGCTCGATTGGAAGCACCACAATATACCCAAACACGCTGCTGATCGGGTGTCGGCGCGCAGAGTTCAGGAGAGCTTGCCCATGGAGATCGAGTTTTACGGCGCAGCCGGCGAAGTGACCGGCTCCTGCCATGTGCTGCGGCATGGCGGACGGAGTGTTCTCATCGATTGCGGCATGGTTCAGGGTGGTCACGGGACGACAGCCCGCAATCGCGAGGATTTCCCCTTTAACCCCCAGTCGCTCGGGGCGGTTTTCCTGACCCATGCCCATATCGATCATAGTGGGCGTTTGCCGTTGCTCGTGCAGCGCGGTTATCGAGGGCCGATCTACACCACAGCGGCTTGTCGAGATCTGCTGCCGATTTTGCTGAAAGACAGCGCCGACTTGGCGTTACGGGAGATCGAGCGCATCAATCGGCACCGTGAACCAGGTGAGCCTGAGGCAAAGCCGCTGTTCGACCTCGACGACGTGGAGGAATGTCTGAAGTTGTTGCGAGTCATTCGCTACGACACCGAATACGCTCCGTTTCCGGGCATGACCGTGCGCTTGCGTGAAGCCGGCCACATTCTCGGATCAGCGAGCCTCGAGTTCGAGTTGCGCGAACTCGAGACGGTCAGGCGAGTCGTCTTCAGTGGCGATCTTGGCCAATACGATTCACCGATCTTGCGCGATCCTCACCCATTCAAGACGGCCGATCTCGTCGTAATGGAGAGCACTTACGGCGATCGTGATCACCGCGATCGCTCCGCGACCTTGGCGGAACTCGGTGAAATCATTGATCGTGCGGATCATGACCGCGGCAATATCGTCATCCCAGCGTTCGCCGTGGGCCGGAGCCAAGAATTGCTTTACCTGCTGGGTCAGCATGCTACGCAATGGAACTTGCAGCGATGGCAGGTCTATCTCGATAGCCCCATGGCGATCAAGGCGAGCGAGATTTATTGGCGGCATCCGGAGCGCTACGACGAGGAAGCCGTTCGCTTGCGGGATAGTTTCAGCTCCATGCCGAATCTGCCGAACCTCGTACTGAGTCGAACCGCGGACGAGTCCCGAGCCATCAACTCACACCGTTCGCATGCCCTGATCATCGCCGGTAGTGGCATGTGCAACGGTGGACGCGTCCTGCACCACTTGATACACAATTTGCCGCGCGCCGAATGCCACGTCATCTTCACCGGATATCAAGCGCCCAATACGCTCGGTCGAGCCCTGGTGGACCGTGCGCGCCGGGTCAATATCCACGGTGTATCCGTACCGGTGCAGGCGACGATTCATACCGTCGGTGGTTTGTCGGCGCATGGCGGGCAGCACGACCTGTTGCGTTGGTATGACACTTTCGAGGGCCACCCCCCGGTTTGTCTGGTTCACGGCGAGCCCGAGCCTGCACGGCTATTGCAATCGGCTCTGCAGCAGCGCGGCGCACATATCTCTATCCCCCGTCGAGGGGATATCATCGACCTCGTCTCGATGCGATTGGGGAGAGTCGATCGATGAAATCCGGATT
>JALRHE010000127.1 GCA_023253235.1 Steroidobacteraceae bacterium | reverse complement strand
CCCGCCTCACCCTTGTGGGTGAACGGTGACCGACGCGGCAATGCTCGGCGCAACACTTGGTCGTCTAATCTTTGAGCCACCGAACCGATCGATGAAACGACATCTCCGGACAGCGACGCGTCGTCGACGAGCGTGCCGAGCACGAGCGAGCCCACCCAAGGAGTCGCCTCGATCAAATTCAGACCGAGCTTGTGTGCGATGAAAGTCACCGTCAGGTCGGCTCGAATCGCACACGGACGCGGCGTGCCGCTATCGGCACATAAGCCCGACGGCACGTCGATCGAAAGCACGGGGCGCGCTGATGCGTTCACGAGCTGTACGACGCCGCACATCTCGGCGTTCAACTCGCGCTGCAAGCCAATACCGAAGATCGCATCGATGATGACGTCCGCCTTGGCGAGCTGCTCCGCCAAGCACGACAAATCAAACAGTTCGACTGGCACACCCGACGCCAGACACCGCTCAGCCGCTCGAGCGGCATCACCCTTCAACGATGCGGGCGGCGTCAACGCAATCACGCGCGGCGACAAACCGAGAGACCAAGCCTCGTGCGCCAGGATGTAGCCATCCCCCGCGTTGTTACCTCCGCCCGCGAGCACGAGAATGTCACGCGCCGTAGACCAACGTGCGCGCAGCTGACGCATCGCGAACACACCGGCTCGCGACATCAACTCGAACGACGGAACACCGACGACATCGATCCAGTGCCGCTCGAGCGCGCGGACCTGCGCAACCGTGTGCAATGAGAGCGGCGGCTTCATGCGGGACAGTATACTCGCGACCATGACATCGCCCCCCGATTGGCAAGCCTTGCGAGATGATCTCGATGCGCTCGCCGCGGGCCTAGGGTTTTCCGCCATCGGCGTCGGCAGTGTGGAGCTCTCGGAAGACGAAGCGCACCTACATCGCTGGCTGGCCGAGGGGCGTCACGGCCAGATGCATTACATGGAGCGTCACGGCACGCGGCGGTCACGCCCAGCAGAACTGAGGCCAGGCACGATCTGCGTCATCAGCGTGCGTATGGACTATTGGCCCGCCGAAGCCGCGCCGGCCGAAGACGTGCTCGCCAATTCGGAACTCGGTTACGTATCGCGCTATGCGATCGGCCGCGACTACCACAAGATCTTGCGCAACAAGCTGCAGACGCTCGCGGACCGTCTGGTCGAGCGCATCGGCCCTTTTGGTTATCGCGTCTACGTAGACTCCGGCCCAGTGCTCGAGAAGGCACTGGCACGAAATGCAGGCCTCGGCTGGATCGGCAAACATACGAACCTGATCGCCAGCGACGCAGGCTCCTGGTTTTTCTTAGGCGAGCTCTATACCGACCTACCTTTACCGGTCGATGCGCGTGCGAGCGCCCATTGCGGCACCTGTGAAGCCTGCATCCCCGCCTGCCCCACAGCCGCCATCACGGCGCCGTGGCAGCTCGATGCCAGGCGCTGCATCTCTTATTTGACGATCGAACACGATGGCCCAATCGACGAGTCGCTACGACCACTCATGGGCAATCGCATCTACGGCTGCGACGACTGCCAACTCGTCTGCCCTTGGAACAAATTCGCGCAAGCGGCCTCTCACCCCGATTTACGACAAGCACGCCTCGGTCTCGATGCCGCGCGATTGACCGATCTTTTCGCCTGGAGCGAAACGGACTTCGACGAGAGACTGCGCGGTTCGGCGATACGTCGCATCGGACACGAACGCTGGTTGCGCAACATCGCCATCGCGCTCGGTAACGGCGCTCCGACCGCCGAAGCGCAAGCCGCCTTGGAGTCGCGTCGTAGCCACCCATCGCCGGTGGTACGAGAGCATGTGGAGTGGGCGTTGGGGCAGCTCGCTGCGCGCAGCCGCTAGGGGCGTGTCGCGCGGGTATTGTCGATCAATCGCGCACGCCCGAGGCGGGCTGCAACGAGGATCACCAGCTCTGATTCCGAGAGACTCGGCGTCAGCAGGGTGTTGGCACTGCGGATGGTGAAGTACTCGACCTTGAAACCCAAGGCGCGCAGATTGCGACGAGCCTCGGTTTCGAGTGCCTGCAAATCTTTGGCCGATTCGTCATCGGTGTCGATCGCCACGGCGACGCGGCGCAACTCTTCGTAGAGCTTCGGCGCGATGGCGCGCTCATCTTCGGAAAGATAGATATTGCGAGAACTCAAGGCCAAGCCATCCGGCGCACGCACGGTCGGAGAACCGACGATCTCGACCGGAAGAAACAAATCGGCTGCCATGCGCCGGATCACCAGTAATTGCTGATAATCCTTCTCACCGAAAATGGCGACGTTGGGTTGCACCATACTGAAGAGGCGCATCACGACACTCGCGACACCCTCGAAGTGTCCAGGTCGAAACTCACCATCGAGGATCTCGCTGAAACCGGGAACTTGTACGCGAGTTGCGAACGCCAATCCTCGCGGATAAACCTCGTTGACCTCAGGCACGAACAAAATATCGCAACCGGATCGACGCAAAATATCGGAGTCAGCATCCGGTGTGCGCGGGTAACGCTCGTAATCTTCGCTCGGCCCAAACTGCATCGGATTGACGAAGCTGCTGACGATCAGACGCTTCGCATGCTTATACGCCTGCCTGAAAAGCGCCATATGTCCGTCATGCAAATTGCCCATGGTCGGCACCAAGGCAATGCGATCACCTGCGGCGCGCCATGCCGCTACTGACTGACGCAGTTGTTCGACCGAGTTGACCCGTTGCATTTGAAACACATCGTAGCAGAGTCACCAATCCGTAACGGCACAGGTCCGATCAACTGAAGCCGTGTTCGGAGGCTGGATGCGTCAAGGATTTGACAGTCTGCACCGGCGGATCCGCCATCAGCCGAGGCCGATGCAGGCCGCGCACAACGGCTTTGCAGTGAAATGTCGCGAAGACAGAATCAGAGTGCTGCGTGACGCAGCGGATTGAAATACAGCTTGCCACGCTTCATACGCTCGATCGCCAAGAGCAGTTCGCTGAAATCGGCTTCGCGTGACAAAGGATCGAGTGTCGCGGCGTTCACGATCAAAGTCGGCGCACCATCATAGTCGTGGAAAAACCGAGCGTAAGCTTCGTTCAACTTTTCCAAATAGGCGCGTTCGATCAATTGCTCGGCCTTGATTCGACGCTTCGCGATGCGCTCCATCAAAACATCCACCGGCGCCTGCAGATAGATGACGAGATCGGGCTTCGGCGGATTCACCACCATGCGCGCATATACCTGCTCGTAAAGACTGAACTCGGCATCATCGAGCGTCACTCGCGCGAAAAGCTTGTCCTTTTCGAGCAGGTAATCGGCAACCCGTACCGAGGCGAACAGGTCGTCTTGATGAAGACCCGACAACTGCTGCGTACGCTGAAACAGGAAGTGCAACTGCGCGGGTAACGCCGAGCCGATGGGGTCGCGATAGAACCGCTCAAGAAAAGGGTTGGTCTCGGCTTGCTCCAGAATGAGCTCGGCGTTCCAGACCGCTGCCAAACGGCGCGCCAACGACGTCTTACCGACCCCGATGGGGCCCTCGATGACAACGAAGCGGTGTTTGGGGGCGTCCGACATGTTCTCCCGACCACTCAAGCCAGACGCTGCACCCCTCGATCGGGAACCCGCTCGGCTAGCTCGCGAACACGACCCAAGCCGGGGATGTACAAATCGGCGGCGACGTCACGCAAAGGATACAGAACGAAATCGCGCTCCGGTATCCCAGGATGCGGCAATCTACGCGACTCCGAATCCCGACTCTCGCGCCCGTAGACCAATAAATCCAGATCAATTTCGCGCGGGCCCCAGCGCTCGTGTCGCCGCGCCCGACCGAGCTCCGTCTCCAACTGCTGCAAGGCCGCAAAGAAATCCTCCAGCGGCATTTGGGTGAGCACCCCGACGACGGCATTGATGAAATCGGCCTGCTTTACCGGGCCGAAGGGCACAGTCCGATACAGCGCTGACCGACGCCAAGATCGAGTCTTGGGCAATCCCGATATCGCAATGATCGCGCGCTCTACCGCAGCCCGCGAATCACCGAGATTACTGCCAAGCGCGACGTAGGCTGGGTGCCAAAGCACCGCGTCACTCGCCGCTACGTCGACCGCGACCACCTCGTCCGCGACGTCGTCCGCCGCGACTACGTGTCGCGCCGCTGCGGGCGGGACCCGCACCACTCGCACGACCCAAGCTCTCGGCCATCGCCGCGCGCTGCTCCGGGTTCGCCGACTGCATACGCGACCACCACTCGACGATGGCGGCATCGGCCATACCGAATTGCGAACGCAGTTGCAGCAGATCAAAGGCCGCCCGGAATCGTGGATGCTCCATGGTGCGCAAGGCGCGACGCCCGCGCGGTGACTCCAAGCGCGGCTGCAGGGCAAACATGTCACGCAAGCCGAGGATGAAGCGGCGATGAACCGCCACTCGCCGATGAATGACCGTCACAGCTCGATCGACGGCATCGAGAATCGTCGCGATGTCGTGCCATTGCTCACGCGGCGCCTTCTCGATCTCGAGACCGATCGGGCCATAGAGCAACACAGCGAACAGGAAGCCCGGCGTCACGGGCTTGTCGGCCTGCACTCGTGCATCGGTGTTGGCGAGTGCCTGCATGAGCATGCGCACGGGCGGACTATCCGGGTATCGCTCGATGAAGTCGCCAACGTTCGGCAACAAGACTTTAAGCAAACCACGGTTGCGCAAGGTCTCGACGCTGCGCGCGCCGTGGCCCGTCAAAAACAGCTTCAAGGTCTCATCGAACAAGCGCGCAGCCGGCACTCCGGCGAGCAGTTCTGCTAACTGACCGATCGGCTCGGCGGTCGCGGGTTCGATCTCGAAACCCAACTTGGCTTCGAAGCGAGCGGCACGCAGCATGCGCACGGGATCTTCGCGGTAACGAGTCTCGGGATCACCGATCAGACGCAAGCGACGCGCCTGCACATCCTCGAAACCACCGCAGTAGTCCCACACTGAGAAATCGGCGATGTTGTAGTACAGCGCGTTGCAAGTGAAATCTCGTCGCCATACATCGTCATCGATGTTGCCGTAGACGTTGTCGCGCAGGATGCGCCCACTGTCATCGACCACACGCTCGAGGTTCTCATCGAAATCATGGATGTCGTGTGCGTCCACGGTGTCATCCGCGACATCGCTCGACTCGACGTCGTCGATCAAGTCGTCGACGACCTCCACCGGCTCCTCTGCCTGCGACGGCGCACTCGAGGCGCGGAAGGTGGCCACCTCGATGATCTCTCGACCGAAAAACACGTGAGCCAGTCGGAAACGACGACCCACCAAGCGGCAGTTGCGAAAGAGCTTTTTGACTTGCTCTGGCAGCGCATCGGTCGCGACATCGAAGTCTTTCGGTTCGATGCCGAGCATGAGGTCTCGCACACAGCCACCGACGAGGAAAGCCTGAAAGCCCGCCTCCCGCAGTCGGTACAAGACACGCAACGCATCGGGTGAGATGCGTGAGCGCGAGATAGGATGGGAATCACGCGGGATGATGCGCGCGAGACGAGGAGTCGCCTCTGGGGAGGCAGGATTTGAATTCAAAGCAATGCGTTCCGCTTGAGCAATCGTGGCGGGCGCCTATAATACCTCGCCTCGGTACGTCATCACTCGGCCCAACGCTCCTTTCGTCTAGAGGCCCAGGACATAGCCCTCTCAAGGCTGTAACACGGGTTCGAATCCCGTAAGGAGCGCCACCTCATCGGGGGTTGGTCAAACCAGCCACATGAAACCCGCCCTGGCCCCAGTCTTCGCCCTGGAAAGGCTCTGCAAGTCCTACGGCACAGGGCCCGCTGCCGTGCACGCATTGCGCGGTCTCGACCTGACGATTTCCCCAGGTGAACTGCTGGTTCTGCTCGGACCTTCAGGCTCAGGCAAATCGACGTTGCTGAACATCCTAGGTGGTCTCGACCGCCCGACTTCCGGTAGCGCGTGTTTCGGTAATCTCGATCTGGCGACGGCAGACGACGACACACTGACCGAGTACCGACGTCGCCACGTCGGGTTCGTCTTCCAGTTCTACAACCTGATTGCGAGTCTGACCGCTCGCGAAAATGTCGAATTGGTGAGCGAGATCGCTGACGCGCCGATGTCGCCAGACGAAGCTCTGCAGTTGGTCGGACTCAAGGAACGTACTACGCACTTCCCGGCGCAGCTGTCAGGCGGCGAACAACAACGTGTCGCCATTGCTCGGGCGATCGTGAAGCGTCCGACCGTGCTGCTCTGCGATGAGCCGACCGGCGCTCTCGATGTGGCAACCGGCGTCAAAGTGCTCGAATCGTTGCTACACGTCAATGAAACTATCGGCACCACGACGCTGCTCATCACCCACAACTCGGATATCGCCCGAATCGGCGATCGTGTCGTTCACTTTGCCGACGGCATGATTCGCGCGGTGGAGGTCAACGCCCGGCGAGTTGCGCCGAGCCAAGTCCGCTGGTGAGCCCACTCCATCACAAATTGCTTCGCGATCTGCGTCGACTGTGGATCCAGGCGATCGCTGCTGGAACGGTACTTGGCTGCGGGATCGCCATCTTCGTCATGTCCATCGGGACTTATGCCTCGCTGGAATCGGCGCGTGACGACTACTACCGAAAGTCGAAAATGGCCGACCTGACCACGTCCCTGGTCAGGGCACCCGACAGCATGGCCCCCTTTCTGGCTCTCATTCCCGGTGTCGCCGCCATCGAAACACGTACGGTGGGCTTCGGCTTGATCGACTTGCCGACAGTCGATGAGCCCGTCACTGCACAACTGCTATCTCTTCCGGAGGGTCGACGTCCTACGGTCAACGATCTGACCTTGCGAGCCGGGCGCTGGCCCGAGACACATCGACCCAACGAGGCCTTGGTCAACGAAGCCTTCGCCACCGCGCACGGCATCGAACCCGGTGGAACGATCTCACTCCT
>JALRHE010000010.1 GCA_023253235.1 Steroidobacteraceae bacterium | reverse complement strand
GTAAAGACTCGGCGATCAAGGCGGGCAATCCGGCCGACTACGAGAGCCCGAGCACGACACATTACTCGGTGGCTGATTCCGAGGGTAATTTGGTCTCTGTCACCTACACCTTGGGCTCGGATTTCGGCTCGGGCGCGATGATCGAGGGCACCGGCATTCTGCTGAACAACCAGATGAACAACTTCAGTCACGAGCGCGCGCTCGTGGCCTTGCAACGCGGCGAGCCGTTACCGCCGAACGCGATGCAAGGTGGTAAGCGCATGGTCTCGACGATGACACCGACTTTGGTGTTCAAGGGCGACACCCCGTGGATGGCAGTCGGTACGCCGGGCGGCGGTCGTATCGTCAACACCATCCTGCAGGTCGTGGTGAATGCCATCGACTTCAAACTCAATATCGACGAGGCGATTCACCAGCCTCGCGTTTCGCAGGTGTCGGGGCCGCTCGAGATAGAGCCGAATTACAACCCAGACACCCGCAAGCGCTTGGAGAAGATGGGGCACAAGACGCGCCCGAGCGAGACCATGGGTAGCGTGCAGGCGATCGTTCTCGAGAATGGCTATTTCTTTGGCGGAGCGGATCCGCGTAGGCCGGGTGCAGCGGCGATAGCGCCGTGAAATCACCGCTACTCGTCGGCGACATCGGCGGCACCCACGCGCGCTTTGCGCTCTATCAAGGTGGTGCCGACGGCAACGGCGACTTGCATTTGCATCGCACGCTGACGGCGAGTGCGCACCCGACGTTCGACGATGCGATCCGCGCTTATCTCGAGACGGTGGCCATCGATTCTGCGAGTCTCATCGGAGGTGGCTTCGCGGTCGCGGCGCCGCTCGATGGCGGTGTCGTGCGCTTCACGAACTCACCCTGGTCCTTCGTCGGATCCGAGTTGCAAGCGACATTGAAACTCTCCCGCCTTACCGTGATCAATGATTTCGAGGCCTTGGCGCTGCGTGTCCCAGGTCTTTCGAACGAAGAGATGCTCACGCTACGTTCGGGAAAGCGCGAGTCCCGATCGGCGAAGCTCGTGTTGGGTCCGGGCACCGGGCTCGGCGTTGCTGGCATCGTCCCGCGACGGCAAGACGGCGGTCTATGGCAGGCGGTACCTGGCGAGGGTGGGCACGTCTCATTCGCGCCGAGCGACGATTTCGAATTCGATCTGCTGCGGTTTCTTCATGCGCGCTATGGACGAGTTTCCGTGGAGCGTGTGTTGTGCGGCGATGGCTTGGCTGCAATCCACCAATTTTTGTTGTCGCGTGCGGGTGTTTCGGATCTGCGTGCCATCACGGCGGCAGCGGTCACGACTCAGGCCCTAGCCGGTGAGCGCCTCGCGCGCGAGTCTGTGCTGCGATTTCTGGCGGCGCTCGGTAGCTTCGCCGGCGACTGCGCCTTGATGTATGCCGCTCGCGGCGGCGTTTATATCGGTGGCGGCATCGTTCCGAGGTTCGTTTCGCTGCTCGAAGAGAGTGAGCTTCTCGATCGCTTCAACGACAAGGGCCGAATGTCGCCTTGGGTTTCGCAAATCCCCCTGCATTTGTTGACGGACGAGCGATCTGCGCTGCGCGGCGTGGCGATGGCCGTCAGTTAAGAGACTTTCTTTATAGGACTCTTCCCAGGCGCGTCGGTCCGGGGCACACTCGACGGGTGAGCCAAACGGGGGGAGACCGATGCAGGCTTGGATTCATGACGCCGTGCGCACGCCGCGCGGTAAGGCGCGGCCGGATGGCGGGCTCGCGAGTCAACAACCTTACGAACTCGTGGGCGCGCTCGTCGCGGCCTTGCAGTCTCGCGGTGGCTCACCGCGAGAAGTCGAGTCGCTGATCCTGGGTTGCGTCGGGCAGATTGGCGATCAGGGCGGCAACATCGCGCTCGTCTCGAAGCTCCATGCGGGCATAGCCGAATCGGCGAGTGCTTTCACACTCAACAACTACTGCGTCTCCGGTCTCACGGCGATCGGTCAAGGTGCGTTGCAGGTGGCCGGACAGAAAAAGGTCGTGCTTGCGGGCGGTGTCGAGATGATGTCGCGCGTGCCGTTCATGGCGGACAAGGCCGGTTACTACACCGATGCGAACTTTCCGAAGCGATCACGATACGTGCCGGTGGTGCTTGCCGCCGATCGCTTGGCGGAGGCTCAAGATGTTTCGCGCGCGGAGCTCGATCGGCTCGCGCTGATATCCCAGCAACGCGCGGTCGCCGCAGAGGCGGTACCTGCGTTTGCCGCCTCGCGCATTCCGGTCGGTGCCTTGTCTTACGACGAGTGCGTTCGACCGCAGACCAGTGCCGAGTCGCTCGCCGCGATGGCGCCGGGTTTTGCTGCGCTCGCCGAGCATTACGCCGCTGCGCTCGATGGGCCGATCGATCATCGTCATACGATCGCGCATGCCCCACCGGTCTGTGATGGTGCGGGACTCGCGCTCGTGGCGGGATCACCCGAGATTGGCGGGCGACGAGCGCGCGCTCGAGTGTTGGCCTATGCGGAGGCGGGTGGTGATCAGCATGCATCCTTGCTTGCCGGTATGACGGCGATGCATCGTGCTTTGGAACAGGCAGGTCTCGGACTCGAGCAGATGGATCGTATTGAGTTCATGGAATCGTTCGCCGTGACCATGGCGATCTTTTTGCGAGATCACACAGTCGATCTCGCCAAGGTCAACGTCGCCGGTGGTCATATGGCCAAGGGCCATCCGATGGG
>JALRHE010000265.1 GCA_023253235.1 Steroidobacteraceae bacterium | reverse complement strand
CGACAGCAGCAGGATCATATGTTATTTAACATAATATACATTATACGAACCGTTACATGGGCCTCGCGTAGGTCAGAGTGTCGCATTCCTTGGCGTAAACTGCGCGCTGTGTCGACCGCCGAATCCCCCCTGCGTTTACTCGTTTACAACATCCGTTATGCGACCGGTACCGGTCCGGCTTTCCATCTGCCGTTACCGGGCGCTGGCTATCTGCGGAGCAGCCGCCGCATCCTCGATGACATCACGCAATTCGTTCGTCGCGAGGATCCGGATATCGTCGGCCTCATCGAAGTCGACTCCGGCTCGGTACGCAGCGGACTCGTCAACCAGGCCGAATACATCGCGGACCGTATCGGCCATTACACCGCCTACGAATGCAAGTACGGCTCGGCATCGATCAACCATCAGTTGCCGATCGTGCGTAAACAAGGCAACGCGATCCTCGCGGCGCCGCGGGTCACCGGCGAGCGTTTCCATTATTTTCCGACCGGTATCAAGCGACTCATCATCGAGATGGAGTTGGATGACGTCTGCATCTTTCTCGTGCATCTGTCGTTGCGATATCGGCACCGTCAGGAGCAACTGCGCCATCTGCACGACCTGATACTCAAGGCGCAAAAACCGGTCGTGGTCGCAGGTGACTTCAATACATTCTCGGGCACCAACGAGCTGTATCTGTTCATGAGCGCGACGGGCCTGCGCAGCGCGAACGTCGGTGGTCTGGCCTCGTTTCCGTCGCGATATCCGCAGTTCGAGCTCGACTTCGTTCTGGTGTCTCGAGAAATTGACATACTCGATTTTCGAATTCCCGATATCCGCTTATCGGATCATCGACCCATCGTGTGCGACTTTCGAATCAGACGTGAGGCTGTCTCGTGACTGCGACTTGCTGGACCCGAACTCAAGACAACGACGGTATCGTATGGCTGATGCTCGATCGCCCGGGCAGTTCCGCGAATGCACTTTCTAAGCTTGTCCTCGAAGAGCTCGATAGCATCTTGCGTGAGCTTGCCCTCGCCGTCCCGCGTGGCCTCGTCATCGGTTCGGCGAAGACGTCTGGCTTCATCGCCGGCGCTGATATCAAAGAATTCACGACTTTAGGTAGCGTTGATGAAGCGCGACGACTCGTACGCGCGGGTCAATCGGTATTCGATCGTCTCGAAGCGCTGCCGTGTCCGACGGTCGCGATGATCGAGGGGTTCGCTTTGGGCGGTGGACTGGAACTCGCTCTCGCATGTCGCCACCGGGTTGCACTCGATGATGGGCGACTGACGCTTGGCCTGCCGGAAGTCATGCTCGGTATTCATCCTGGGTTTGGTGGTACCGTTCGATCCGTTCGTCTGCTTGGCGCAGCGAACGCACTCGATTTGATGCTCACCGGTCGTAATCTGCGAGCCGACAAAGCCCGCAAGATCGGCTTGATCGATGCGCTCGCACGCGACGCAGACAGTCTGAAGACGCTGGCGAGAGACTTCGTGCTGAAGCCGCGTGCGCCTCACCGACCACCGCTACTGCAGCGCGCTCTGTCTTGGGCGCCTGTAAGACCCTTCGTCAAACCCCGCCTCCTCGCCCAAGTGCGCTCTAAGGCACGCCAGGAGCACTACCCTGCCCCTTACGCTCTTATCGATCTGTGGTCCAAACACGGCGCGCAGGGTGCCACAGCCTACGAGGCCGAGGCGGATTCGATCGCCCAGTTGTTTCTGACACCCACGGCACGAAATCTTGTCCGGGTGTTCTTGTTGCAGGATGCGCTGAAGGCCCAGGGCGACAAGACACTGAAAGCTGCCGAGCGGGTCCATGTCATCGGCGCGGGCGTGATGGGTGCCGATATCGCCGCACTCTGCGCCACGCGCGGACTTGAGGTGACGCTGCAGGATCGCGACGCAGCCATCGTCCAGGCGGCGATCCAGCAGCAGCATGCCAAGATGGCCGAGCGCATCAAAGACCCGACGCGTCGTGATGCGGCCATCGCTCGCCTGCAAGCCGATGTCGACGGTGCCCGCGTGGGCGAGGCCGATGTCGTGATCGAGGCGATCGTCGAACGAGCCGACGTCAAACGCAGTGTGTTCGCTGCGCTCGAGCCACGCTTGAAACACGATGCGATCCTTGCGACCAACACCTCGTCGATCAAGCTCGAGGAGTTAAGTTCCGCACTACAACGCCCTGAGCGTCTGGTGGGTCTGCATTTCTTCAACCCCGTCGCGTTGATGCCGCTCGTCGAGATCGTTCGTGGGACCTCGACGGACGAGGCCACGATGAATCGGGCGATCAATCTGGCACGACGCATCGACAAGCTACCGTTGCCGTGTCGCAGTTCACCCGGGTTTCTGGTCAATCGTGTACTGGTGCCCTACATGTTCGAGGCGATGCACGCTGCGCAAGAAGGAATCTCAAAAGAGATCATCGATCGCGCGGCGATGGATTTCGGTATGCCCGTGGGTCCGGTCGAACTGTCCGACATGGTCGGGCTCGACGTGTGCTTGCATGTCGGTACCATCGTCTCCAACGCGCTCGGCAAGACGACGCCGGATCTCGCGCCCCTCCAGCAACTGGTCGCGGCCGGCAAGCTCGGCAAGAAGTCCGGCGAAGGTCTGTATCACTGGGTCGCCGGCAAACCGCAGCGGGCGCCAGCTGCGGGTGTGATTCCCGCCGACCTTCAAGATCGACTGATGCTGATTTTGGCCAACGAGTGCGTCGCCGCTTTGCGTGAAG
>JALRHE010000215.1 GCA_023253235.1 Steroidobacteraceae bacterium | reverse complement strand
CGTGACCGGTGCTTGACGTAAACGGCACCCGCAGCGGAGGCCAGTACAGCGAGCCACAAGGCGGGAACCAGGAAATACATGGCGCGACGAGAGGGCATTTTCATCGTAGACGCTCCCCGCACCGAAGCACGGCACTGCGCGAGCGCGGGTTACGCGCGATCTCAGCATCCGAGGCACGATATTTGCGGCCGACTTCTCGCATACGCGGCTGAGCGAAGTCGGGAATATTCGGCAACCCAGCGTAGACAGGATCGATCATCGAACGCTCACGAATGAAATGTTTGACCCGACGATCTTCGAGGGAATGAAAACTGATCACCGCCATACGACCACCGGGCGCGAGCACGTCGAATGCCGCCTCGAGGCCGCGCTGCAATTGCCCAAGCTCGTCGTTGACATGCATACGCAGCGCCTGAAAGGTACGCGTAGCAGGATGTTTTCCGTCGTGGGTACGCACGACTCGTTGCACCAGATCGGCAAGCTCGCCCGTACGGCGCAGCGGCGCCTCCGCGCGAGTCGACACGATCGCGCGCGCGATGCGCCTGGCATGCCGCTCTTCACCAAGTTCAGCGATCACTCGAAACAACTCCCGCTCGTCGGCGCGAGCGACGAAGTCGGCTGCCGACTCGCCGCGGGTAGGATCCATGCGCATATCGAGCGGACCGTCTTTGGAAAAACTGAAGCCGCGGGACGGATCGTCAATTTGCGGCGAGGACACACCGAGATCGAGTAGTACGCCACGGACGGGTCGGCCACGACCACGCTCGGCGACCACCTGCGCCAACTGCGCAAAGTCCGCGTGCACGAGCTCGAGACGTGGCTCGTCGTGAAATCTTTGATGACCGGCCGCGATGGCTTGCGGATCCCGATCGAGCGCGAGCACGCTGCCTGAGGCGCCGACCGCCTCCAGCAAACGCGCTGTATGACCACCCCGACCGAAAGTGCCATCGACATAAAAACCGCCCGCGGACGGGGCCAGAACCTCCAGCACCTCGTCGACAAGCACCGGTATGTGCTCATCCACCGGAGTTCGCCCCTGCCAGAACGGCCATCTAGCCGCCCCCCGCAACAATCGCCTGCACTCGATGCCCTCGCGCCGCGCGCGGCTTGAAGGCATCGTCCTTGTTCGCGACCACCGTCGCGCGACGCTCACAGCGACAGAGACTCGAGCTCCGTCGACAGATCGGTGGCGGTTTCCTCGCTCTTGACCCAGAAATCGCGACGCTCGTTCCAGCGCGCTTCATCCCAAAGTTCGAGTCGATTACCTTGGCCGATCAGCATCGCGTGCCGCGTCAAACCGGCGTATTCACGCAGTTCGGGCGGCAGCAACAGCCGTCCCTGACCGTCCAGATCGATCTCGGTCGCATGACCTACCATCAGGCGTTGCAGGCGGCGGGACCGCTCATGCAAAGCCGGCAGGCTCATCAACTTGCGCTCGATCTGCTCCCAGTCAGGCAGCGGATAAATCAGAAGGCAGGGGTCACGATCCACGGTGACAACGAGGTTGCCCTCGCTGCGCTCGAGCGCGCGCTGACGCTGCCGGGTGGGTAACACCATCCGACCTTTGTCATCGAGCGTGACTCTGCTGGCACCACGAAACATGACTTTGGAACGGGCGCACGATCGCCCATTTCGCCCCACTTTTTACCACTTGGCGCCACTATAGAAACTGCCGATACGGAGTGTCAACGGCGAATCGAAGAAAATTTTATGTACTGCCAATAACTTACGGGCGTTGCACGCTCTCTGCAAGGGCTCGAAAAAGACAAAATCTTTGGGGTTTCA
>JALRHE010000179.1 GCA_023253235.1 Steroidobacteraceae bacterium | reverse complement strand
GACTTGCAAGCCGAGGCCGGTCAAAAGACGGCGGCAGACATTGGTCCCGCAGCACGCTTCATCCAATGCGACGTCACGCAAGAAGCGGCGGTTACGAAAACCATGCAGGCGGCGGCAGATGCGATGGGCGGCATCAATTTGCTCGTGAATTGTGCCGGCATCATTGGTGCCGGTCGTGTGCTCGGACGTGATGGGCCGATGGCGGGCGATTTCTTCACCAAGGTCATCCACGTCAACCTGATCGGTACCTTCCTGTGCGATAAAGCCGCGGCATCGTTGATGCAGCACAACGCTCCGAACGAAGATGGTGAGCGCGGCGTGCTGATCCACACGTCCTCCGTTGCCGCCTTCGAGGGTCAGATCGGTCAAGCTGCTTACTCGGCCACCAAGGCCGCTCTCGCTGGCATGACGCTACCGCTCGCTCGCGAATTTGCCGCATTCGGCATCCGTGTGATGTCGATCGCGCCCGGCATCTTCCACACGCCGATGGTCGGCGGTATGACGCCGGAAGTGCAGGCGTCGCTCGCGAGTCAGATTCCGTTTCCGAAGCGCCTCGGCCAAGCCGAGGAGTACGCGCGTCTCGTTGAATCGATCTTTACGATTCCGATGCTGAACGGCGAGACCATCCGTCTCGACGGCGCGATCCGTATGCAGCCGAAATAGAGCCATCGAGGGGGTTTTCGATGATCGAACGTGACGTCATGGAGTACGACGTACTCATCGTGGGCGGAGGTCCCGCGGGGCTCGCTTGTGCCATTCGCCTGAAGCAATTGAAAGCCGACCTCAACGTTTGTGTGTTGGAGAAGGCCTCGGCGATCGGCGCGCAAGCACTCTCAGGCGCGGTGCTCGAGGCAGGCCCGCTCGATGAACTACTGCCCGGTTGGCGCGAAGATCCGCCGGGCATCTGTATCCCGGCCAAGCGCGATGAGTTTTCACTGCTGACGAAGACCGGCAAGATCCGGTTGCCCGTTCCGCCGCAACAGCACAACGACGGCAACTTCATCATCTCGCTCGGGCTTTTGACCCCGAAACTCGCCGCACAGGCAGAATCGCTCGGCGTCGACGTGTTCCCGGGATTCTCGGCGGCAGTGCCGCTGTTCAACGACGACGGCTCGGTTGCCGGCGTGCAGATTGGTGACATGGGAATTGAGAAGTCGGGCGAGCACGGCCCGAACTTCGCGCCTGGCCCCGAGGTTCGCGCCCGCATCACGGTGCTCGCCGAAGGCTGCCGCGGCAGCATCACCAAACAGCTGATCCAGCGCTACGCGCTCGATGCCGACTGTGATCCGCAAACCTACGGACTCGGCTTCAAAGAATTGTGGCAGCTGCCACCCGGACGCGTCGAGCCGGGCTTGATCCAGCACAGCATCGGCTGGCCCCTCGATTCGCGCACGTATGGCGGCAGCTTCCTCTATCACCTCGACAACGATCGGGTATACATCGGCTATGTTGTCGGGCTCGACTACGAAGATCCGCGTCTGCAGCCCTTCGAAGCCTTTCAGCAATTCAAACATCATCCGAGCATCAAAGCGCTGCTCGAGGGCGGAGAAATTCTCGCAGCCGGCGCACGCACCATCTCGGCCGGTGGCTGGCAATCGATGCCGAAGCTCGAGATGCCGGGTGCACTCTTGATTGGCGATGCCGGCGGCACGCTGAACGTGCCGAAGATCAAGGGCATCCATCAAGCCATTCGCAGCGGCATGCTCGCCGCGACCCACATCGCCGAGCATGATGGCGTAGTGGGTTTCGATGCGCGCTGGCGCGCCTCGCCCGGCGGTCAGGAACTGAAGAAAGTTCGCAACATCAAGCCGGGCTTCAAGCGAGGACTGTGGTTTGCATTGCTCAACGGTGCTCTCGAAACCGTTTTGGGTGGTCGTACGCCGTGGACGCTTCGCAATACCGCCGCCTACGCCGCAACCAAGAAGCTCGATGAGTACGACTCGCCCGATCGAAACTGGGTCGAGCGCAACCTGCCGCCTCGAGATCGACTGGCCTCGGTATTCTTCGCCAACAATTCACACGAAGAAAACCAGCCCGTGCATCTGAAGGTTCGCGACACCTCGATCTGCGCAACCACATGCGCGACCGAGTTCGGAAACCCGTGTCAGAACTTCTGCCCCGCCAACGTGTACGAGATGGTCGACGATGGCACCGGTGGTAAGCGCTTGCAGATCAACGCGGCGAACTGTGTGCACTGCAAGGCCTGCGACATCAAAGATCCGTACCAGATCATCGACTGGACCACGCCCGAAGGCGGTTCGGGGCCGATCTACCAGTCGCTGTGATCTGCGGTTGAGCCGAACGCTCGGGGGACGCAAGGTGCAAGACATACTCTGGAGCCCTTCCCCCGCGCGTATGGCTGATAGCAACCTGCGACGCTTCATCGATTGCATCGCAGCGCGTCGAGATCTACCAACGGGTGATTACGCGGCTCTGCATCGCTGGTCACTCGAACGACCGGATGCGTTCTGGTTCGAGGTGGCTCACTTCGCCGACGTGAAGGCCGATTGGGCGGCTGCTCCGGTTCTGGAAAACGGCCATCAGATGCCGGGCGCCCGCTGGTTCCCAGGAGCTCGGCTCAACTACGCCGAGAACCTGTTGCACTATCGTGACGATCATCCCGCGTTGATCGCCTACAACGAGCGCGGCCAGCGCCGCGTGTTGTCTTATCGGCAGCTTTGTATGGAGGTAGCTCGCGTTGCCTCTGGTCTCAAAGAAATCGGGATCCAGCCTGGCGATCGTGTCGTGGGCTTCTTGCCGAATATTCCCGAGGCAGTCATCGCCATGTTGGCAGCGACGAGCCTCGGTGCCATTTGGAGCTCGTGCTCACCGGATTTTGGCATCGCGGGCGTCCTCGATCGATTCGGACAAATCGAACCGAAAGTTATTTTCACTGCCGATGGCTATCACTACGCCGGAAAGACGCTTGATTCGATCGCACCGATAGCAGGTGTACTGAGTTCGTTACCGAGCGTGACGACCGTGATCGTCATCGCTCAGGTCAGTAGCGCACCGGATCTTGCCACTCTCGAAGCCGACGGCCGACGAGCACTCCGTTTCGAGCAAATGGGCTCGCCACACGCGAAGCTGCAGTTTCAACGCCTGCCCTTCGACCATCCGCTCTTCGTGATGTATTCCTCGGGTACCACCGGCAAACCGAAGTGCATCGTGCATGGCGCCGGTGGAACCTTGCTGCAGCATCTGAAAGAACACCAACTGCATGTCGATCTGAAGCGGGACGACCGTCTGTTCTACTACACCACCTGCGGTTGGATGATGTGGAACTGGCTCACAATGGCTTTGGGGCGTGGAGCAACGATCATTTTGTTTGATGGCGCGCCAATGGCTCCAACACCTTCACGGTTGTTTGATCTCGCGCAGGATGAAAAACTTGATTTCTTTGGGGTCTCAGCCAAGTTCATAGATTCTGCTCATAAAGAAGGTTTAGTGCCTGCTAAGAGCCACGATCTTTCGACCATTAAAACTATTGGCTCTACCGGCTCTGTACTGTCACCCGAAAGCTTTGATTATGTCTACTCATCAATTAAATCTGATGTGCACCTTGCATCTATGTCCGGCGGAACAGATATTTGCGGCTGTTTCTTAGCCGGTATTCCAACCCAACCTGTTTATCGTGGCGAACTTCAAGGTCCTTGTTTAGGAATGGCAACTGATGTCTTTAATGCAAAGGGTGAAAGCGCCGCACTAGATGAGAAGGGCGAACTTGTTTGTACGGTTCCATTTCCATCAAAGCCAATTGGATTTTGGGCAGATGCCAATAATGCAAAGTACAAGGCGGCTTACTTCGAAGGCTTCCCAGGTGTGTGGACACATGGAGATTTTGCCTCAAAATCTGCAACTGGCGGTTTTACGTTGTTTGGTCGAAGCGATGCAACGCTAAATTCAAAGGGTGTGCGCATTGGAACCGCAGAGATCT
>JALRHE010000407.1 GCA_023253235.1 Steroidobacteraceae bacterium | reverse complement strand
AGTAGAACAGACCAATCAAGCGCCCATCGGTGCGTTCGACGCGCCACACGCGCACATCCGGGTGGTACACCGGTACCGTGCCTGTAGCCAGTTCGGTGAAGCGCATTCCGAAGAGCTCTTCGGCCACGCTGAACATGCCTTCGCGCAACTTCTCGAGTTGCAGGTAAGGTTTCAGTTCGTTGGTGTCGAGATCGTATTTCGCTTTGCGGACCTTCTCGGCATAGAAGCGATAGTCCCAGGGTTCAATACGAATTTTGGCGCCCTCGGAATCAGCCAGCGCCTGCATGTCGGCGACTTCTTCCTTCACGCGAGCGACCGCAGGCTTCCAAACGGCTTCCATCAACTCCATGGCGCGCTCAGGTGTGCGGGCCATCGAGTTTTCGAGACGCCAGTGTGCATGGGTCGGAAAGCCAAGCAGACGCGCCCGCTCGGCGCGCAGTTGCAGGATCTCGCTGATGATCGCGTTGTTGTCGCGGGCATCGCCGTTGTCACCGCGATTGACGAAGGTGCGCCAGACCTTTTCGCGAAGGTCGCGACGGGTGGAG
The DNA here is from genome assembly GCA_023253235.1 of Steroidobacteraceae bacterium. Lineage (GTDB taxonomy): Bacteria > Pseudomonadota > Gammaproteobacteria > Steroidobacterales > Steroidobacteraceae > UBA964. Next base: position 6,513 of record JALRHE010000407.1, on the reverse strand, counting down.
TAGGTGAGGAACGGCTCGACGGAGGAGCGCGTATTCGCCACGACCCATTTACCTTCCTTGCCACGACGCTTGGCATCCGCGGCAAAGCCGGCGCGCAGCGAGTCGGGCAGGCCGGCAAGATCATCGACTGTCTCAAGCACGAGATATTGCTGGCTCTCGTCACCGAGCAGATTTTGGCTGAAGCGCGTGAAGAGGCCGGCAAGGCTCTGGTTGATCTCGCCGAGACGTTTCTTGGACGTCGCATCGAGCTTGGCGCCGGCGCGTACGAAGTTCGTGTAGACGAGCCACGTGAGGCGTTGCTCTTCGGCGGTCAGACCGCTCGATGCACGCGTCTCGTACACCTTCGCGATTCGGGCGAACAGCTTTTCGTTTTGTGTGATGCGATCGCGGAACGCCGCCATCTTTGGCTCGATGTTGCGCTCGACTTCCTGAACGGCATCGTCGCTGAGTGACGAGCTGTAGATGTAATAGACCGTGCTCGCACGATCGAGAGCACGCCCAGAGCGCTCCATAGCCGCAATCGTATTGGCGAACGTCGGCGCTGCCGGGTTGTTGGCAATCGCCTCGAGTTCGGCCAAGTGTTCGGCCATGCCGGCTTCAAGCGCCGGCGCGAGCAATGCGGGCGTGGCGACATCAAACGGCGGCACGCCGCCGTAGGGGCCTTTCCAGGGTTGCAACAGCGGATTCGTGGCGGGGGCAGCAACTGCTGCCGACAGAAGGGCGGTAGTCATGATGATGGGCAATATCCGGCGCATGAGGCGGGTTACCTTAGGGATGGATGTGGAACGGGAATGATCCCGAGGATAGCAGTTGAACTTAGGCGGTGACGAGTCGCAGCGGCTCAGGGTCACGGTAGCCGGTTTCGGCATCGAGATCGGAATGCAGTCGGAACAAGGTTTCTTCGAGCCGTCGTCGCAGCGCTTCGAGTTGAACCTCATCGAGTTTGGCGGGCACTTCGATCGGGTCGGCTGCTTGGACGAGCACTTTGGCACCGGGTTTCGGAATGACGGTGCGATCCCAGGACCGCTCCCAGCGCCAGCAATGATTTGTCGAGGCTGCCACCGGCAGTAGCAGACTGCCGGTTTTTTGAGCGAGCGTGATGGTGCCGAGTTGCGCAATACCGCGCGGTCCGCGCGAGCCATCGATCGCCAGACACGAATTCAAGCCGCGATCTTCGCGCTGCGCTTTGATCATCTCGACGAGTGCTCGAGCGCCGCCTTTACCCGACGAGCCGCGGGCGACTCGAAAACCGAGGCCTTCTTCGATGCGTGTCATCGCTTCGCCGTCGCGACTCTGCGAGCACATCAAAATCCAGCGACCCTGTTGCGGCAGACTGAAGTAGTGCAGCAAGGCAAACGTTCTGGAGTGCAGAAATGCGCCGACGACGGGTTGCCCTTGCGAGATGAGTTTGTGCAACGCGCCGATGTTGCGCTCTTCGTAATCCCAACTGCGACCTAGCGCGCGGTAGAGCCGCCAACCAAAAGGCGGCAGCACGTGATGCAGAAAGAAACGGCGAATCGGTTTGCTGCGACGCGATTGGCTCATGATTTAGATCAAGTGTCGCCCGTGCCGCGACCCTTGCGGCCACCGCTCGCGTGCGCTTGGGCGAACGCACCACTAGCCATGGCACCAACGATCGAGAGCTCCCCTGCCAAGGCCAAGACCGCACAAATTTCGGCAAATTTGGCGGCCGTACCCTCACCGATGCAGCCGAGCATCGCGAGGCATTCGCGCGCAGTGGGTAAGAAAGTGCCGCCGCCGACCGTACCGACGATCAGATTGGGCAGGGTGACCGACGCATACAGATCGCCCGTCGCCGTCACTTCGAAGCGCGTGATCGAGGTCGTGGCTTCCGAGACGCAAGCGACATCCTGACCGCACGCTATGAAGAGCGCTGCGAGCGCATTGGCCACATTGCCCTGCATGCCGACCGCGCCGGTTTGCGCGGCACCGACCGTGGCCTGATTCCAGCAATTGGCCATCGCTGCTGCGTCGGCACGCCAATAGCGGCCGATGATGCGTGATGGCAGAACGATTTCGGCCGATGCGTTGCGACCGCGTGCGCCAAGGAATGCTTGCGCCGAAGATCGCTTATCTCCCGAGAGCGCTGATTCGACCAGCCAATGCACGGGAGTGTGCGGCATCTGTGGCAGCAGAGCATCGCACACGGCCTGTGTGGCCAACGTGACCATATTTTGACCCGCCGCATCGCCCGTGGCGTATTCGAGCATGACGTAGACGGTGTTGCCGACCAGCGAAATCTTGGCGCTCTGCAAGCGGCAATAGCGCGAGGTGCTCGCCGCCGCCGCCTGCATCTTCTCAAACTGGGTCGGTAACCAATCGGCGATAGCCGCCGCGGTCGGCAAGTCGGTGAAGGCGAAGCAGGGCGCACGACCGACGAGCTGGCGATTGCAGGCGGCCAAGGCACCACCACAACGATTCATCACATTAAAGGCGTGCTGGAAAGAGGCGACGAGCGTCCCTTCGGTCGTGGCGATCGGAATGATGAACTCGCCGTCGGCGTAACGGCCTTTGATGCGCACGGGCCCTGCCACACCGAGAGGGATCTGTGCGTAACCGATGAAGCCTTCGATGCTGCCGGCAAGCCGCGTCGAATCAAGCGGAGGTGCGACGCCCGTGATGGCATCGAGCGTCAGTCCCTCTTCGCGCAGTCGCGCGCGGCGCGCATCGCGGGCTTCGGTGGAGGCATCGGTGGTCGATGGTAGGCGGCGCGAACTGCGCGGTTCATCACTCATCCGGGCATTTTGAGCGGCGACGGCCGCGCGGGCAACCGTGGCATGCCACTCTGTCGCCGGGCGTTTCTCCCGCTAGACTCTTCCGCATGCATCCTTTTCCTCATGTTTATCGAGTCGGCGCTACCGCTGAGGTCGCAGGTTCCGTTCAACTGACATCGCCCGGGCTCGTGACAATCCCGAGTGCCGGACCCGCCGAGTTCGATGGTCCCGGCGATCTCTGGTCGCCCGAGACGCTGCTCACAGCCGCCTTGGTCGATTGCTTCGTGTTGAGTTTTCGGGCTGTTGCCCGTGCTTCACGTCTTGAGTGGCTGCGTTTGGAGTGTGCCGCTACGGGCACCCTCGATCGCATCGAGAAAGTGACGCAGTTCACGGCCTTCACCGTCCATGCCGTGCTCGAGGTGCCACGCGGTACCGATCTCGAGAAGGCGCGCAAGGCGCTGGAAAAGTCTGAGCAGGTTTGCTTGATCTCCCACTCGCTCAAGGGCAGCAAGCATTTGGAGATCGAAATCCGCGAGCGCTGAATGCGCTCAACTGCCCGTCAGCATGCGACGGCGAATTTCCTCTGGCGAGACCAGGTGGCAGTAATGATTGCCGCGCCAACTCTGGGGCATGACCTTCCAGCGCCAATCTTCCCATTCGGCGAAGAGAGCGCTGGCCCGTAGTCTGAGCTTTGCGTCTGCACCGAGGCTGGCTTCCGCCTTCGTCTTGATCCAGCTCGAGCCCGTATAGCTCAGTTGATCCGTTTGTAGCATCACCTGCGCCGGCCGAATCTTCGCCGATGCCCGTTCGCCTGGACCCATGGATTGCCAGATGTCGAGCACCATCGCGCGGTGGATGTCCGAGCAGGCGCGTGGTTTGAGCGCCGGATCTCTCGCTGCAGTTGCGCCGTGAGCGCTGCGCAGATGATCCGCCGTCTTGGTCTTGCAGGAGATCTGCAGAATATCGAGGCGCTCGTTACGTACCACGTATTGATGGGTTCGCAGGGGTGAGACGGCCGGCTTCGACAGTTTGAAAGCTTCGTAATCTTTCTCGAGCACGTTCGTGATCGGCAGTGTCGTATCGACCAGTCTGCGCTGTACTTCGCTGCAAAATTCCGAATGGGAGTTGGCAAGTGATTGCGGCGACGCTGCAATCGACCGAGGCGACAGCATCAGTGATGTCGACAACAGCGCGATAGCGGTAGCGAGCTCAAGTCGGAATCGTGTCATGTGCTCCTCACGAACCGGCGTTATTTTTTGGATGGTGTGAGTTTATCATCCGACGGTATGGAGCCCGCCGTATGAAGCGATCACAAGTCCACTCTCTGGCGCAGGAGGTCATGTCGCTCGAGCCGTCGACGATCGACGCGCTCTACGGGCTAGAGCCTGATTTCGAGCCCGGAGCCGGCGAGCCGGTGGGGCACGCCGAGCTCGGCGTTTTCGTCGAGTTGCAGTGCCCTTATTGCGGTGAAGCCTATGGTTCGATGCTCGATCTGACCGATGCGTCCCGCGTCTACATCGAAGATTGTCAGATTTGTTGCAGACCCATCGAGGTGGGGCTTGAGGTCGATGAGCGTGGCGTACTGCAGCGCATCGAAACGAGTCGAATCGACTGATCGCCGACTCAAGTCTCAGCGAGCGTTGCCGAAAGCGGCATGACGCAAGCGATCACCCGGCTTGATGCCTCGCTTTGCAGCTTCTCCACCGCGCAGCTCAAGAATCGCTTTGACTGGCACATCGGGACCCACCGGGTCGAGTGTCAGCGGCGGTACGTTGGCGAAGATAGCGACGATTTTGCCGCGCCCGTCAACGAAGATCATATCGAGCGGGATGTAGGTGTTCTTCATCCAGAAGTAGGACAGACGGGCGCTGTCGTTGATGAAGAGCATGCCTTGATCCGCTGGCAGGTCGCGCACCCACATCAGCCCTTGGCGTTGTCGTTCCGGCGTGTCGGCGATCCACACGTCGAATCGATGCTTTTTCTCGCCGCTGTCGATGCGCAGATCGGCACGCGGATAGCTCGAGAGATCTAGCGGTGCTGGCTCGGCCGAGGTGCGCCATTGCGCGTGCGCCGGTGTGGCCAGCGCGAGCAAGACGAGCAGACTGAGGATGGAGATACGCAGTGTCATAGCGCGACCAGCATACGCTTGGCGAAAGCGCCGTGCAGCCGGCCGATACCGCGCACGACATGCAGGGTGATGGTGGTCGCCAAGACGCCACCGATGGCCAGCAGCATCAGGCCGAGTGGATGACGGATCCATCCCTGCAGCCAAGCAGAATCGTCGGCGAGATGGATGCCAACGTTGCCCGGCAGCGCGACGCCCAAGGCGTGCAAGCCCTCGACGATCGCCCCGAGGAATAGGCCGCAGCCGATCGAAAGACCCACGACCGCGATGACGAAATAGGCAATGCCGAGCGGCAGCATCAAAGCCTGATAGGCGAGGGTCGTCCAAGTGCGAATTTCTTTGAGCATCAAACCGATTCGCTGTAGCAGCGACAGGTCGCGGGGGCGTGTGCTCGGGCGGCGTGGCATGCGCTCGCCGGTCATGGCTTCGACGAGACGGCCTTCGACCAAAGCCAAAAGCCTAGCGGCACCCACGAAGCCTAAGAAAAACGGCACACCGATGATCAAGATGGCGAGTCCGATCGAGAGCGACAGCCCCACGACTACGAAGCTGAAATAGAACACGCCCGTGACTAATGCGAGCAGACAATAGAAGAGCATGGTGTAGGTGCGCACATCGGCATACACACCAAAGAAGCGTCGCCCGATGCCAGGCCCGGTGGATCCGCGGATGTCGGCTTTCGCAAAGTGACGGCTCGGTGCGGGTGTCGCCATCGCCGCTTGTACTCGCGACTCCGTCTCGAGGTAGGCGGCCGCTACCTCATCGGGAGCGCCATAGCTTTTGACGATCTCGGCAAGCACCTCGCTTTCGGGCGAGGTCGATTTCGCTGCGACTTCGGCTCGAAGATGTTGCTCGGCGTCGTAAAGCGCATCCTGGATCAGTGCTGGGTCGGCGCCGTTCAGCGCGACGCGCAATGCTTGCAGGTACTCCGTGATCGAGGCGGGGGCAGAGGAGGTCATGTTGCCGATCCTGAGGGTGATTGCGGCGGGGCCGCCGCGCGAGTGAAGTGGTCGACGAAGTCGCGGGTATGGGTCCAGGCCGCCATCCAGTCGGCCAATACGGCTCGTCCTTCCGGAGTGATGCGGTAATAGCGGCGCGGCGGGCCTGAGTACGAGGGCACGATGCGACTGGAGAGCCAGCCCGAGGCTGAGAGCGAGCGCAGCACGGGGTAAATGGTTCCTTCCTTGAACAGGGGCTCGCCACCTTCGGGTGGTTGGAGGCGCTTGGCGATGTCGTAACCGTAGGCGTCCTCGTCGGTGGCCGCGAGGACGGCGAGCAGGACGAGCGCCACCAGGCCGGCGTTTAGGTCCTTCTGGAACTTTTTGGCGTGGCTATCGTTCATTGGCTAGTACTGTGAAGTAAACAATATCGAACGTCAAGTAGTAGTCAGTTGCCCATCGATACGGATCGATTAAGACGGGTTGTGACGGGGGGCTGCGGATGTTGGTCCCTTGCAAATGTTGGTTAAGATGCGGTGAATGCTTCGTCACTTCCGTTGGTTCCGCTTGATGCTCGCCGTGACCGTCGCGGTCATGCTCGCGGGCTGTTCGGCGCTCGGTCCGAAGCTGCAGGCGCCCGATCTGTCGATCGTCTCGGTCGATCTCGTCAAGGGTGATCTATTCGAGCAGCGCATCAAGGCGCGCATGAAGGTTC
>JALRHE010000355.1 GCA_023253235.1 Steroidobacteraceae bacterium | reverse complement strand
CGATGGCGCGTCGTCACCCATCGTCTTAAGAGCGTATTCGTCGACTGTCGGCGACTCGCTATCGAACGTAGACGCACAGCCGCCGAGCAACAATGCCAATGACATGATCGCCAGTTTCATCGTGGCACCTCGATGCCGCGGGGCTTCTTCTCGTAAAGCAGGCTCGATGGCTCTTCACGCAGCTCTCGCGTGAGCCCCCTCACCTCTTCGGCTGTCGCCCGCGTCTCACGTAAGAGACTCTCGAACTCGGGAAGACCCTGCTGCGCAAACTGCGTGATACCGCCAGAACTCTCTGCCAGTAAGCTATCCACTCTAGCGCTAGCCGAAAGCAGATTCTCGGATGCCTGCGAAAGCCTGCTGATGCTCTGCGATACCAACGGCGCACTCTGCTCCGTAGTTCGTCGCAACGCGACCGCTACCGCGGCCAAATCACGTGATAACACGCGAAGCTCACGTGCAAGCGTTTGAGCTTCATTCACCGTACCTGGCAGTAACCGACTCGCACGCTCAAGATTCACAATCGTGCTCGATAGAGCGTCGAGGTTATCGTCGGACAGCAAGCGACTCGCGCGCTGAGCCACTTCAGAAGCGCGACCCATGACCTCAGGTACGCCCGAGAGAAACACGTCGAACCCGGATCGAACCGACCGAATCACCGGATAGGACTCGCTAGCGACCAGCGGCGCCAACTTTTTGGTTCCAGCGTTCCCGAGTAGATCGATGTAGAGCAAACCCGTTACACCGAGCAGCGACAACTCGGCCACCGTCTTGTCGGAAATAGGCGCAGCTGAATCGATATCGACGATGACCTGAACCCGAGCAGCGGAACGCCGATCAATATTCAGGGCGATCACGCGCCCGATATCGACACCGAGATAACGAACGGCACTACCGACATTGAGCCCGCTCACGGAGCCTTCAAAATAAATTTCGTAACGCTCGTAAGACCGAGCGTTACGACCGTCCGAATACCAATAGACGAAGGCTACCGCCATGCCGATCACCAGCAGAACGAATGCTCCAACTGCAGTGTAATTGGCTTCACGCTCCACGAGATGCTCCGAAACGACTGGCTCTAGCGCCGTGAAAGTACTCCCGAATCCAGGGATGAGGATTGTCGCTGATCTGCTCGAGGGTACCCGAGATCATCTTTCTATCGACGATCACACCGACACGATTACAGGTTCGGAATATCGTGTCTAGATCATGGGTGATCATGACCACGGTCAAACCCAACTCCCGCTGCAAGCCCACCAACAATTCATCGAATGCCGCAGCACCGATAGGATCGAGACCCGAAGTGGGTTCGTCTAAAAATAGTAACGGGGGATCGAGCGCGAGCGCTCGAGCGAGTGCTGCACGCTTGATCATGCCTCCGGACAACTGCGACGGATACTTGTAGGCCGCTTCGACCGGTAGTCCGACTAGCCGTACTTTCAGTAATGCCAACTCTTCGAGCGCGCGAGCGCTGAGATCGAGGTGCTCGAGCATGGGCAATTGCACGTTCTGCAGAACAGTCAGCGAACTGAAGAGCGCCCCCGCTTGAAACGTAACGCCATAGGTCATTTTGAGCTTACGTAGCTCCGCGTCTGCGAGAGATGTGATATCAACGCCGGAAAGTTCGACTCGGCCTCTCTGTGGACGTCTTAATCCCAGTATCGTGTTGAGCAAGACGCTCTTGCCGGAGCCGGATCCACCGACTATACCGAAAATCTCACCGCGCTCGATCCGCATATCGAGACCATCATGCACCGTCTGCGCACCGAAGCGATTGACGATGTCGCTGACGATGATCGCCGGAGCCACACTCATATGCCGATCTCCATGAAGAGAACCGCAAATAAAGCATCGGCCAAAATCACCATGAAAATAGCCTGTACGACAGCAACCGTCGTCAAGCGCCCAAGCTCACGGGAAGATCCGCGGACTTGCATGCCACGGTAGGTGCCTGCCGCAGCGATGAGGACTGCAAAAACCGGCGCCTTGATGATGCCGACCCAGAAGGTCCAGGCTGCGATCGACTCGTCGACTCTTTGGAAATATTGAACCAGTGGCATATCGAGCAGCAATTGACAGAGCAGGGCCCCACCGACAACACCGACCGCATCGGCGATCACCGTCAAAAGAGGCAACGCAATGACGAGACCGATCCAGCGGGGCAGCACCAGCACTTCGATTGGCTCGACTCCGGTGGCCTTGAGCGCATCGATTTCCTGATTGAGCTTCATGGCACCAATCTCGGCAGCAAAAGCACTGCCTGACCGTCCGGCTACGATGATGGCTGTGAGCAATACACCCAGTTCGCGCAAGACACCGACCGTGACCAGATCAACCACGAAGATATCGGCGCCGAACTGCTGCAACTGCTGCGCACCCATGTAAGCGATGATGACGGCGATCAAAAACGCGATCAGCGCAACGATCGGAATAGCAGTGAGTCCGGTGTCGTAAACGTGCCTTGCGATCGAGATCGGGCGCCAAACCCGCGGGTCTTTCAGCGCCGCGAGAAATCGGAGTACCGTAGCGCCAAGAAAAGCCAAGCCTTCAGCCCAACCTGTCAGTCGCTCCCAGGCATGACGACCTAGGTGCTCGACAGCGGAACGCGCAGTCCGTGGCTCAGGCTCGCGTGCCGATTGGTCTTGGGCGAGTGTTTGGGCGACGAGCCGCAACATGGGCGGCTCAGGGGATAAAAGGTCGACCGATCGGATTGCGGCGGATCGAACACGTAGATCGTGTATCAACCAAGCGCCCGATAAATCGAGCGACGAGATACCCGACAGATCGAGTTGAATGCAGCGGACACCGTCGAGTGACAGCATGTCCAGAGAGCGCTCGATTTCACCGACATGCTGAATCGTCCAGTCGCCAACGGGCGACAACCGAAGCGTCTCATGGTGACGCTCGGTTCGAAACGGCATCAGGGCAGTTTCTTGTGCGCCCCGTCGCATAGCGGCGCGTTCGCAGTCTGTTTGCAACCGCAGAACCAAACCTTCGTAGAAGCCGTCGCCTCGTATTTCACGGGAGTGAAATCCGTACCCTTGTGCGATCCGTCACAGAAGGGCTGTTTGGCCGACTTACCACAACTGCACCACCAATATGTCTTGCCGGCCTCGACATCGACTGCGATGGGCGTGCGGCTCGCAACAACGGGATCAGACATGGCATACCTGCTTTACACGGTTAAACTTCGTTCGAGTGTAACGCGAGGAATATGATGTCTACCACCATCGGCACCCCTGGTTCGCGCGGCGCAACGCGCTTGATGTTGCTAGGCTCCGGCGAACTCGGCAAAGAAGTGGCGATCGAAGCCCAGCGTCTTGGTATCGAAGTCATTGCCGTGGACCGATACGCTCACGCGCCCGCCATGCAGGTCGCGCATCGATCACACGTTATTCGTATGCTCGATGCCAAAGCCCTGCGCGAGATCGTGCTACGCGAACAACCGCATTTCATCGTGCCGGAGATCGAGGCGATTGCGACCGATGAGCTGCTGCGCCTCGAAGCTGAGGGCTTTCACGTCGTTCCGACCGCAATGGCCGCCAAACTCACCATGGATCGGGAAGGAATCCGACGCCTTGCCGCCGAAAAACTGGGTTTGCCAACCTCGCCTTACCGCTTTGCTTCCACCCTGGATGAATATCTTGCAGCTATCGATGAGATTGGACTGCCCTGCGTAGTCAAACCCGTGATGTCGAGCTCCGGCAAAGGCCAAAGTGTCGTCAAAGATAAGTCCGGAGTGGAAACGGCCTGGCGCTACGCGCAGGAGGGAGGCCGTGCAGGCGCAGGTCGCGTGATCGTCGAGGGATTCATCGAGTTCGACTACGAGATCACCCTTTTGACCGTCAGACATGCGGGGGGAACGTCCTTCTGTGATCCGATCGGTCATCTGCAGATCAGCGGCGACTATCGCGAATCGTGGCAACCACACCCGATGAGTGCGGCCGCGCTGGCTCGCAGTCGCGATATCGCCCTGCAGATCACGAGCGCATTGGGGGGTCGCGGGCTGTTTGGTGTCGAGCTATTCGTAAAAGGTGATGAAGTGTGGTTCAGTGAGGTATCACCCAGACCTCACGATACCGGCCTCGTGACCCTGATCTCACAGGACCTATCGGAGTTCGCCTTGCACCTGCGAGCGATCCTAGGGTTGCCGATTCCTCAGATCCGCACGCTCGGACCGTCCGCATCGACGGCGATCCTGATAGAAGGCGATACGGCTGAGCTACGGTTTTCGAATCTGCAATCGGCGCTCCTCGAGCCGGACACCACACTGCGATTGTTCGGCAAGCCGGAAGTGCGTGGTCAACGACGGATGGGAGTCGCGCTAGCGCGCGGCGTGGACATCGACGAAGCCCGTCGACGAAGCCGTGATGTCGCAGCCGTCGTCACGGCGGGGGCGCGGATCACCGACTAAGGCGATCCGCGACATCACCATCAGGCGTCGTCCCGCCAGCGACGTAGCCGCACGACGACGAAGAAACCGATCACGGCCACGGCAACCCCGAACCAAAGATCAGGCTTCGCGAGCATATCGAGCGTGCCGAGTTGCTCATAGCTGCGGGCGATCTGCTGGATCACGGACGCGGAAGTGTCGCCGTCGTCCGAGGAGATATGCAGATCGAGCTCACGGAAGAACCCGAACAGACGGTTTGCGATGAATCCCGCGATCACACTCGTGTTGAACGCCACTTCTTCGAAAATCACCAGTAGCACGGGTGGCAAGACAGCCCACAGAAACGGACTGCGCTTGGCGTAGACGGACATCAACAACAAATACACCGCTACCGGGGCGTACCACAGCGCAGCGATCAGTACGTTTTGCAGCATCGTCAATTGCAAGACCAACCAAGTACCGAGATGGAACGTGGCCAACGGTGCAAGCGGCGTTCCGGCGAGCTTGACGCTGACGATCACGAACACGACGAGACTCGCGATCATCGAGACGAGCCACACCCATAACGGGACGAGTAACAAAGCCGTGGCAAGTTTAGAGCCGACTGTTTCTGCATCGGAGACTGGCATCGACTTCCAAAACAGGATGCTCCGATCTTTGCGCTCGTTGTAGAGACTATCGAGCACGTAGAACACCAACACGATCATCGCAACGATCATCTGCGGGATCACCAGCGCGCCCAACCAGACCGCGAACAACTGTCGTTGGTGTGACAGATCCGTCGCCAAGGTGGCGAAAAGCGCCTGCTCTTTGCCATCGACATTAATCTGCACGCTACCAGTGAAGCTCGTGCTCAGCAGTGCGGTGAGCACAATAACCGCAGCCGTGATCAACGGGGCCCAGATGAGACCACGGTGTTCCCAAGTCTCGCGCCAAAGCAAAGTTTTCATGACCGTGATGTTCATGCTGCCACCTCCGCACCGACGCGGCCTGCAGTCGCGCCATTCGAGTGACCATCGTTCATCAACGCCACAAACAAATCCGCAATCGAGGGCGTTCGAATATCACCCAGGGCCGCCAATTCATCGGTCGTGGGAGCGCCCCCCTTTCCGATGTCGAAGACGAAGGCATATCGACCAAACACTTCACGTTCATAGACCGGACGCAGCGCTCGCGCCGCAGCCACATGCTCGGAAGTCGTGATCAGTTGTGCAAAGCGGCTCGGCAAGGCGTCGACGGTCGAGTCGAGCACGATCTTGCCGTGGCTGATGAAAAGCACATCGGTCAACAGGTTTTCGACTTCTTCGACCTGGTGGGTCGTGACCAAAATGGTGCGCTCATGGTCGAAATAGTCATTGAGCAAGGCTTCGTAGAAACCTCGTCGATACAAGAGATCAAGGCCCAGCGTCGGCTCGTCCAAGACCAGCAGCTTGGCATCGATCGCCATGATCAGCGCCAAATGGAGCTGTGTGATCATGCCTTTGGATAATTCGCCAACCTTGCTCTTTCGTTTGATGTCGGTTCGAGCGAGCACATCGTCCGCGCGCTGTCGATCGAACTTGGGATGAACCCCGGCGACATAGTCGAGCGCATGGTCGACTCGCAACCACTTCGGCAACACGGCGACATCAGCGATGAAACAAACGTCTTTCATCAACGAATCGCGTTCGGTACGCGGGTCGCGACCGAGCACTTGCAGTTCACCTTCGAAAGGAGTCAAACCGAGGATCGATTTGAGCGCCGTGGTTTTACCCGCGCCATTCGGCCCCATCAAACCGACGATGCGCCCGGCGGCGACGTCGAAATCGAGTCCATCGAGTGCGAGAGTCGATCGACCATAGCGCTTGCGAACATCGCGCGCGTGTATCACTGCTCCCATGGGAGAGTCCTCACTTCTGTTCTTTGGTTGCGAGCAGTTCGTCGACAGCTAGGCCGAGACGTTCGATTTTGGCGCGAGTGCGAGGCCACTCGTCGACCAGAAATCGCTGCCGCTCGTCTTTGAGCAGCGCCGCTCTGGCCCCCGCGTTGACGTACATCCCGCGACCGCGTCGTTTCTCGACCAGTTGCTCGTCGACCAACTCTTGATAAGCCTTGAGTACGGTTAGGGGGTTGATGCGAAACTCCGCCGCCACGTTACGCACCGAAGGTAGCGGATCGCCTTCCTTCAACGCGCCGTCGAGGATCATGGCGACGACGCGATCCCGCAGTTGGCGGTAGATCGGGGCGTCGTCATTCCATTGGCGGTCGCTCATGGCCCAACTGTCCTCAGCCGATCGCCGAGACCGAGACGGCGAAACGAGGCGCGTCCGGCAGGTCGGCCGAAAGGGCCAAACCCCAGAGCAGCGCGCTCGTGAGCAAGGTGGCTACCAGGGCAACCACGGTGACGGTTGCCAGCGGCTTCGAGTAAGTCCATGTCTGCACGTTAATACCTCTGACTGAAACAATCTAGTGTTATATATAACTACAACACCAATACGCAGTCAAGTGGCCACGGCACGGGCCCTTTGATCACGTAAAATTCGCCCGCCTATTAACGTGGAGATTTTCCGGATGAAGCAGCCCTTGAACGTCGCCATCACCGGCGCCGCTGGTCAGATTGGTTATGCCCTCGCTTTCCGTGTCGCCTCGGGCGCCATGCTCGGACCCGATCAGCCCGTCAACCTGCACTTGCTGGAGATCACCCCGGCGCTGCCGACGTTGCAGGGCGTCGTCATGGAACTCAACGACTGCGCTTTCCCGACACTGAACAAAGTCATCGCAACGGACGATGCGCGGGTCGCTTTCAAGGATTGTCACGCCGCACTGCTGGTCGGCGCCCGCCCCCGCGGTCCTGGCATGGAGCGCAAAGATCTGCTGCTCGCCAACGCCCAAATTTTCTCGGCGCAGGGCAAGGCATTGAACGATGTGGCAGCGCGCGACGTACGCGTACTCGTCGTCGGTAATCCGGCGAACACGAATGCGCTGATCGCGATGAAGAATGCGCCGTCTCTGAAGCCGCAATCGTTCACCGCGATGACGCGTCTCGATCACAACCGCGCGCTGTCGCAACTGGCCGAGAAAACTGGCGTCCATGTGAATGACATCCAGAAAATGATCATCTGGGGAAACCACTCGGCGACGCAGTACCCGGACATCAACCACTGCCTCGTGAAGGGTCAGCCGGCGCGCTCGCTGGTCGATGCGAACTGGATCGAGAAGGACTTCATCCCGACCGTGCAGCAGCGTGGAGCGGCCATCATCAAAGCACGCGGCGCCTCTTCGGCTGCCTCTGCCGGTTCCGCCGCCATCGACCATATCCGCGACTGGTTCCGCGGTTCGGCAGCCGGCGATTGGGTCTCGATGGGTATCCCGTCCGATGGCAGCTATGGCATCCCCGAGGGCGTGATCTACTCGTAT
>JALRHE010000258.1 GCA_023253235.1 Steroidobacteraceae bacterium | reverse complement strand
GATCAGCTGCACCACGCCGAGGGCGATGACTCCATCGAGTGGCTGCAACCGATCGTCGCCGACGCCGAAGCGGGTTTCGGTGGTGTCTTGAATGCCTTCGAGTTGATGAAGGGCATGATCGAGGCGGGCGCTGCGGGCGTTCATTTCGAGGACCAACTTTCCTCCGCGAAGAAGTGCGGCCATATGGGCGGTAAAGTGCTCGTGCCGACCCAAGAGGCGGTCAATAAGTTGGTTGCAGCGCGATTGGCTGCAGACGTCTGTGACGTGCCGACCATCCTCGTTGCGCGAACCGACGCCGAGAGTGCCAATCTGCTCACGGCGGATGTCGATGAGCGTGATCGCCCCTTCATCGATGCGGGACGCGGGCGCACATCCGAAGGTTTCTTCTACGTCCGAGCGGGTCTCGAGCAGGCGATTGCACGAGGTCTTGCTTACGCGCCGTACGCCGATCTGCTGTGGTGCGAGACGGGCACGCCCGATCTGACCGAAGCGAAGCATTTCGCCGAGGCGATCCACGCCAAGTTCCCGGGTAAGCTGCTCGCCTACAACTGTTCGCCTTCGTTCAATTGGAAGAAGAAGCTCGACGACGCGACGATCGCGAAGTTCCAGCGTGAGCTTGGTGCGATGGGCTACAAGTTCCAGTTCATCACCTTGGCTGGCTTCCACGCCTTGAACTTCTCGATGTTCCAACTCGCCAAGGGATATCGCGAGTCGCAGATGTCCGCGTACGTCAATCTGCAGCAGGCGGAGTTCGCCGCCGAGAAGGATGGGTATACGGCCACCAAGCATCAGCGCGAAGTCGGCGCGGGTTATTTCGACGACGTCACCCAAACGGTTTCGGCGGGCCGTTCCTCGGTCACCGCGATGAAGGGCTCGACGGAAGAGGAGCAATTCGCCGTCGCTTGATTCTCTCGGCCTCGGGTAGAATCCGCGCCCTTCGAAGGTTCAAGGGCGCGGATTTTTCATGAAGTACGAGTTCATCCAGGTACCGACTGCCGGTAGTCGCATCACGATCAACGCCGACGGCAGCCTCAACGTTCCGGATCGTCCCATCATCCCGTTCATCGAGGGTGACGGAATCGGTGTCGACATCACGCCCGTCATGCGCAAAGTCGTGGATGCGGCTGTCGCGAAAGCCTACGGCGATCGCCGTCGCATCGAGTGGATGGAGATTTTCGCCGGCGAGAAGGGCAACAAAGTCTGCGGAACGTGGTTCCCGGATGAATCGCTGCATGCGCTGCGCGACTTCGTCGTGTCCATCAAAGGGCCGCTCGGAACGCCGATCGGTGGCGGCATCCGCTCGCTCAACGTCGTCATGCGCCAGACGTTGGATCTCTATGCTTGCGTGCGACCGATCCGATATTTTCCGGGCGTCGCCACGCCCATGCAGGATGCCTCTTTGACCGACATGGTCGTGTTCCGCGAGAACACCGAGGACATCTACGCGGGTATCGAATATCCGACCGGCTCGAACGAAGTGCAGCGCTTGATCCACTTCTTGCAAACGGAGCTGCATGCGAAGGGAATTCGCTTCCCGGCGAGCTCTGGTATCGGTATCAAGCCCGTCTCGAAGGAAGGCAGCCAGCGATTGATTCGCATGGCGATCCAGTACGCCATCGAGAACGAGCGTGTGTCGGTGACGCTCGTGCACAAGGGCAACATCATGCATACGCCGCTGTCGCGCCCGCGCACTCTTCTAGCCACCACTCACGTTGGCATAAAAACCACCACCACCACCATCAACCTCGGTTTTCTTCCCCCTTCGTTTACACTCTACTAACCTATGTCTGCGCG
>JALRHE010000255.1 GCA_023253235.1 Steroidobacteraceae bacterium | reverse complement strand
GCAGTTTCCGTACAACGATTGCATCGTCAATCTGCTCGATACGCCAGGCCACGAGGATTTTTCCGAAGACACCTATCGCACGCTGACGGCGGTTGACTCGGCCTTGATGGTCATCGACTGCGCCAAAGGTGTCGAAGAGCGCACGATCAAACTCATGGAAGTGTGTCGCTTGCGTGACACGCCGATCATGACGTTCATCAACAAACTCGATCGCGAAGGTCGGGCGCCGATCGAGTTGCTAGACGAGATCGAGAAAGTGCTCGGTATCGCGACGGCACCCATCACGTGGCCCATCGGGATGGGTCGCGAACTCAAGGGGATCTATCACCTCATCGAAGATCGAATTTACGTCTACGAGGCTGGTGAGAAAGGGCGCGTCGGCGAGAACATCGTCATCGAAGGTTTGCACAGTCCAGAGGGACGCGAGTTGCTCGGTGCCGGAGCGAGTGCCTACGACGACGAGATCGAACTCGTCAAAGGAGCCACCCAAAGTTTCGACCTCGAGGCCTATCGCGCGGGTAAGCAGACACCGGTTTTTTTCGGTTCGGCGATTTCCAATTTCGGCGTTGAAGAGTTGTTGAAGTCGTTCACACGCGATGCGCCTGGTCCGCTCGCCCGCGAGACTCGTCAGCGTAGCGTGCAGCCGCAGGAAGAAAAGTTGACGGGCTTCGTCTTCAAGATCCAGGCAAATATGGATCCGATGCATCGCGATCGCATCGCGTTCCTCCGACTCTGCTCGGGGAAATACACCAAAGGCATGAAGATGCACCATGTGCGCCTCGGTAAGGATGTTCGTGTCGCTGATGCGCTGACCTTTCTAGCCTCCGATCGTTCTGCGGCCGAAGATGCCTATGCGGGTGACATCATCGGTTTGCACAATCACGGCACGATCAATATCGGTGATTCTTTCACCGAGGGTGAGAAACTCGGTTTTACGGGCATTCCGAACTTCGCGCCCGAAATGTTCCGCCGTGCAGTGCTCAAAGATCCGCTGAAGATGAAAGCGCTATCGAAGGGTCTCGGCCAGTTGTGCGAGGAGGGTGCGACGCAGTTGTTTCGCCCCCTGCGCAATAACGATCAAATACTCGGTGCCGTCGGTCAACTGCAATTCGAAGTGGTGGCGTTTCGGTTGCAGGACGAATACGCCGTGCAATGCGCGTTCGAACCGATCGGCGTGCAGACGGCGCGCTGGATCCAGTGCGACGATGCCAAGAAGCTCGAGGAGTTCCGCCAGAAGGCCTACGATCACCTCGCGGTAGATCACAGCGGAGCACTCGTCTATCTTGCTCCGTCGAGGGTCAATCTCGAACTCACCATCGAGCGTTGGCCTGGTATCGTCTTCCGCGAAACACGCGAGCAGGCACACTGACCATGACGAGCCCGTACAAGCGCCGCGACACCGTTTCCTGGGCGCTGTACGACTGGGCGAATTCTGCGTTCGCGACGACCGTGCTCGCGGGATTTTTTCCGGTGTTCTTCCAGCAGTTCTGGAGCACCGGGGTCGATCCCACCGTCAGCACTTCGCGGCTCGGTCTTGCCAACGGCATCGCTGGGATCATCGTGGCCTTGCTCGCGCCGCTGCTCGGCGCCTTGGCCGATCGAACGGCCGGCCGCAAGGCACAACTCGTGTTGTTCAGTTCGATCGGCGTTGCTGGTACAGCGGCTCTGTCTTTCGTCGGACAGGGTGAGTGGGGATGGGCGGCTGCCTGTTTCATCGTCGCCGGGATCGGTTTCAACGCAGCCAATATTTTCTACGACGCGTTGTTGCTAGATGTCGCGTCCGAGCGCGAGCTCGATACCGTCTCCGCTTTCGGTTACTCGTTGGGTTACTTGGGTGGTGGTCTGTTGTTCGCCTTCAATGTCCTGATGACGCTCAAACCCGGTTGGTTCGGTTTGTCGGGGCCTGCTGAGGCGGTACAGTGGTCGTTCTTGAGCGTCGCGCTTTGGTGGTTAATATTCACCTTGCCGCTAGCGCGATACGTGCGTGAGCGCCCAAGTCAGGCCACTAGCGAATCTTTCGTTGAGTCTTTGATGGCGGGCTTGCGCGAGCTTGGGAACACCTTGCGGCGAGTCAGGGCGCATCGCGACATCTCCCTGTTCCTGTTGGCGTATTGGCTCTACATCGACGGCGTACACACCATCTATACGATGGCAGTCGACTACGGCGTCGCGCTCGGTTTGCCGAGTTCGAGTTTGCTAGCGGCGTTGTTGTTAACCCAGTTCGTGGCTTTTCCCTCGGCGCTGCTACTCGGGTGGGTCGGTAATCAGATCGGTCCAAAGCGTGGAATTTTGATTTGTATCAGCGTTTATCTGGCGGCAACGCTGTATGCGTATTTTCTCGATTCGGTTGTCGAGTTTTTTGCACTCGCGGTCGTGGTGGGTCTCGTGCAGGGCGGTGTGCAGAGCTTGTCGCGCTCATTTTTCGGCAGGCTAGTGCCTGAGGGTAAGGGCGGGGAGTTCTTCGGCTTCTACAACATGATGGGCAAGTTCGCGAGTTTCATCGGACCTTTGTTGATCGCGGCGGTGGCGTACGGCACGGGCAATTCACGTTTGTCGATCACCTCGCTGATCGTTCTATTTCTGGTTGGAGGCTTGCTGTTGTGGCGAGTTCCCGAGGCGCGTAAATCCACATGACGACTCGATTTCCTAAGACACCGCTTGAGGTACCGCAGGTTCGAAGTTGGTGGCGGCGACCGTTCGGCATGCTGGGGCTTTGGTTGATGGGCTGGCGTATCGAGGGAAACTTCCCTCGTCAGCGCAAGTTCGTCGTCATCGTGGCACCGCATACGTCGAATTGGGATTTCGTCGTCGGAATTCTCACTTACTTCGCCTTGAGCCTCGATGCCAATTGGATGGCCAAACACACGGCGTTGAAAGGGCCTTGGGGTCCGCTGGGTCGCTATCTGGGCGCCGTGCCCGTGGATCGCAGTCAGGCCGGTAACGTGGTGCAGAGCTCGAATGCCGAGTTTGCCAAGCGCGAGAAGATGATGCTCGTCATCGCGCCCGAGGGGACTCGAAGCGCCGTCGAGGGCTGGAAGAAGGGTTACCACCACATCGCACTCGCTGCGGGCGTGCCGATCGTGCCCGTCGCGCTCGATTTCGGGCAGCGAAGAGTGTTGATTGGTGAGCCGCTGTCGCCGTGTCAAGACTACGATGCCGATTACGCTCGATTGAAATCGTTCTTTCGTGCCGACATGGCGCGCCACCCCGAGAACTTTCGCTGACGATCAGTCCTGCGTCTTCGACGGCAGCGCGACGGGCGCCTCCCAGCTTGCCGGATCGAGATGGAAGCTGTCTCGCAACAACACATAGAGCAACGGATGGCGCTCGCGTAACTCTGGTGAGCGTTCGAAGAAAAACTCTGCGGCGACCGCGAGAAACTCCGTGATGTCCTCGGCTCCGTAAGGGTCAAGCAGCGTCTGCTCACCGCGATCGACTGCGTCACGGAGTTCTGCCAAACAAGACTCGAGCGCGGCTCGGGCAGCGCGATCGCCGCCCGGACGGGTGTGTTCCAGAAAGTGGGTAAATTCGTGGATCACCACGTTATAGCCGTCTTGGCGACGCATCGATTCGAGGACGTCTTTCCACGACAACACGATGCGATCTGACTCGATGGCTTGACCCGAGAGCGTTTGATATCCCTCGGTGACGACGCCCGTATCCTCGTCTTCGACGGTCTCTTCAACGACGAATTCGTCTCGATGCATCGTGATGCCGTGCAGATCGTCGAACGGATACTCGTCGTTACCCAAGGTGATGAGACAGGCTTGCGCGCCGACCAGGACTCGCATCTCTTCAGTGACGACGAGACCATGTGCACCGGTGAAAGGAACGCGCTCAAGGAAGTGGGCGAGACGCTCGAGCAGTGTGGATCGACGATCAGCGGGGAGCCGCTGCCACATGGGCCAGTCGCGCTCGAGCAGGCTCTCCCAGCGCGCGGACCGAGTCGCCGGTGATTCTGTTGGCGTGTTGCCACGTTTCTTACGCAGGTGCCACCACGCCGCCGCGATCGCGACGAGTAGCAAGATCAACAGGATTCGGCCCACTTGCGCTCTTCCGCGGCTACTTCAGCAGCGCCCGAACGCGCTGCAACTGGGCGTCGATACTCGCGAGCGTGCGCTCGAAATCGGCAACGCGACCCTGCTCCTGAGTGACAACTTCGGGCGGCGCGTTACGAACGAAGTTTTCGTTGGCGAGCTTATTGCGCGCCTTTTGAATTTCGTCGCGTGTCTTCGCCGCACGTTTTTCAAGACGCGCCACCTCTGCCTGCGGATCGATGAGACCTTCCATGGGCACCATCGCTCGCATATCACCGATTACCGCGAGCGCCGAGGGTGGGGCGCTCTCACCGGCGGCAAGTTCGCGCAACGACTCAAGGCCTGCGAGACGCGCGAGGTAGGAGCTTTGCGATTCGAGACGGCGCCGATCGTCTGCACTTGCGTTCTCGATCAGCACGACGAGTTTGCGCGATGGGCTGATGTCCATCTCGCCTCGGATCTGGCGGATGCCGAGAACGAAGGCTTTGATCCAGGCGACATCGGCTTCGGCGTCCGAGTCGGCACCGTACTGAGTCGCGTTGGGCCAAGTGGCCGTCATGAGCGTACCGCCCCGCGTCGTGGCCGTGCCGGCGAGTGGCGCCACGCGCTGCCAGATTTCTTCGGTGATGAAGGGCATCAAAGGGTGCAGGGCACGCAACAGCGATTCGAGAACCTGCACGAGGGTGCGGCGAACGGCGCGTCGGGCCGCTTCGCTGCTCTGCTCGGATTGCAGAATCGGCTTGGCGAGCTCGAGGTACCAGTCGCAGAATTCGTACCAGGTGAATTCGTAGAGCGCCGAGGCGGCATAGTCGAAACGATAATCGGCGAAGGCTTGGTCGACTTCACGCAGGGTGTGTCCCAAGCGTGAGACGATCCAACGATCCACGACGCCGGGTGCGACTTCGCCAGTCAATAACTGCGGGTCGATCGGCTTGCCGTTCTCATCCTCGAGCATCAGCAGTACGAAACGCGAGGCGTTCCAGAGCTTGTTACAGAAGTTGCGATAGCCGCCAACCCGCGCGAGATCGAATCGAATATCGGCGCTCTGTGTCGCTAGCGAGGCGAATGTGAAGCGCAGTGCGTCGGTTCCATGCGACTCGATGCCGTCCGGGAACGCCTTGCGAGTGGCCTTTTCAATACTCGGAGCGAGCCGCGGCTGCATGAGCCCCGTGGTTCGCTTGCGAACGAGATCCTCCAGGGCGATTCCATCGACGATATCGAGTGGGTCGAGCACGTTGCCCTTCGATTTCGACATCTTCTGGCCTTCCGAGTCGCGCACGAGTCCGTGTACGTACACCTCCCGGAATGGCACATCCCCCATGAACTTCATGCCCATCATGATCATCCGGGCAACCCAGAAGAAGATGATGTCGAAGCCGGTTACCAGCACCGAGGTGGGGTAGAAGCGCTGCAACTCGCTCGTCGATTGAGGCCAGCCCAGTGTGGAGAACGGCCAGAGCGCGGAAGAGAACCAGGTGTCGAGAACGTCATCGTCTTGCTTGAGAGTGACATCTGCCGCGAGCGCGTGCTTGGCGCGCACTTCCGCCTCTGAGCGACCGACGTAGATACGTCCATCGTTGTCGTACCAAGCGGGGATGCGATGTCCCCACCAAAGCTGACGACTGATGCACCAATCTTTGATGTTGCGCATCCATTCGAAGTAGGTGCGCGACCAGTTCTCCGGAACAAACTTGATCTTCCCCGACGTCACGGCTTCCACGGCCGGCTCGGCGAGCGGCGCAATTTTGACGTACCACTGGTCCGTCAGATACGGCTCAAT
>JALRHE010000181.1 GCA_023253235.1 Steroidobacteraceae bacterium | reverse complement strand
AAGGATATAACCTCTTTCCCAGTACAATCTCTATATTTACTCTCAGGTTTTGGTTTAGGAATTGGTGTACCACCTTCATCCTTGTCTTCACCCGTCAAGGCCTCCCATAATAAGTACGCCGCGGTTGCGGTGATCGGCGCGAATACCAAGGTCGGCGCGCCAAGATGACGAGAGAGTGATCAGCTTCGAAGCGTGAGCGGAGATCGAACGAGTCTAGGCATTGATCAGGGTACTTCGATCGAGTTTAGGCGCACGATTGAAGGCCGCAGACAGCGACGGATCAAAGTTTGCCCGTATCGAGTGATCGTAACGAGTGCTGACGTTCAAAATTTCCGTGCCGATTGACCAGGCACCCGCTTTCTGCCAAGCAAGATCAAAATAATATCCGTCAGTCTGTCGATTTTCGACAACTTGGCCGATGGATATCCTCTCACCCGACCATTCACCGCGACGATCTGCTTTCGAGTCAAATTTGGCGAAGGCTAACGCCAATCGATGATCAGAGGTCGTATCGCGTGTCGCTTTGAGCCACAGCGTGTTGTCGCGATAACCGGCAGTCGACTGTTCGCGCTCCTTGTCAGAGTCGTCGTTTTGATACTTGAGCTCATCCTGGAGAATCGAAAGGCCTGCCGCCAAAGTCCAATCATCGACGATCTGCTCTCCGCGGATGAGCAGGTCGGAAAACTCGATTTCAACGTTGTCGATATCTGCTGCACGCGCCACCCAGCCGGCACTGCTACTTCTTCCGGCGACGAGCCAACGACTTGTGGAATCGTTGATCTCGGTTTCACCAACCGACATGGCGTGAGCGGCCAGTAATGACAATCCGATCTCGTGGTGATTGCCGTTATCACTTCGACGCGGATGAATATCCATCACAGCGGAAAGGCGATCGCCATGGCGAACGGGAAAAATCCCCGTGAAAAAATCGAGCGTATCTATCGTCACAGGCTCGATGCTGCCCAGAATCGCCCCGTAATCTTTGAAATGAAATGGTGATAGCTGAGGTATGCCATCGAAACGGACCAGCATCTCGTCATCGAGACCACCCCGCACGTGGGTTTTGGAGCTGAGCGGTGTGCCGGCAGTACCCGGAAGAGTGCGCGTTACGCGGATGACGTCCTCGTTAAGTCCCGCGAGATTTTCGATGTCCGTCCGTTCGAGCTGCGCCGTGCTCGTCAACGGCGATTCACTAGAGTAGCGACTCGCATAGATTGCGATTTCCGTCAGGGTTTCAAGCTCGTAAGGCGGTTTTTCGGGTGTCGTCGATTCGGGTACGGGCAGTCGGGTGACTACGAAGAGGCCGGGACGAAGACTGCGCAGGGTCAAACCATATTTCGCGAGTATGCGTAGAGCGGTATCGCGCGGGTTGTCGATGGTCGCATCTTGCGGGATCCGCAGTTCGGCGGTGACCAGCCGATCGCTGAACAAGATGGTGAAGTCGCGCGAGCGCAATTGGTTCAAGGCGGCGGAGAGTGTCGTGCCGGCCGGAATGACCGTGACGGGCGTCGAAGCGGTGGTGAGACCGGGACGAAGGCTGAGCGTCGATAGGAGTAGAAGGCAGATAACGAGCCGAAGTTTCACCCGGCTCATTATAGAGAGATCAGAACGAGTGCTTACGGCTTGCTGATGAGGAT
The DNA here is from genome assembly GCA_023253235.1 of Steroidobacteraceae bacterium. GTDB lineage: Bacteria > Pseudomonadota > Gammaproteobacteria > Steroidobacterales > Steroidobacteraceae > UBA964. The sequence continues at coordinate 6,471 of JALRHE010000181.1, read as the reverse complement.
CTCCCCGTCACGACGTACCACGTCGAGTTCGACGGCAACGGCGACCGCGGCGAGCGCATCGTCGGGCGTCAGGCCAGCGATGCTCCCGTTCAGACGAACGTCGGGATCGGTATTTTGGAGAGTGACGCGGTGACCCGTCTCGCGCTCGTACCAGGTGAGAAATGTTCCGAGGCTGGCGCCATCGATATCAATGGGTGAGGGAACTGCTTCGATCCAACTCCAGCGTTCATCGGTAGCCGAAACCGTCGTTCGTTCGATGGTTTGTGGAGTTGTCGCAGATACGGTGAGTTGTTCACCTGCTGCGGCCGTTGCAAGCGAACGGCTCTCTTCGGGCTTCTGCAGGGCGATCGTGCCTTCGCGAACCGCGACATTGAGCCGCTCCTGATCGTAGTCGACGAGATACTGAGTGCCGAGATGTTGGATTGCCCCAAGTCTCGTTTCGACGATCAGCGGTGCGTTCGCATGATCGGCATTCGAGTCGACGAAAATACGACCTTTGTTGAGCCGGAGGTGGCTGTTGTCGCCGAACACCAGTTCGGAATGGGGCGCAACTCGAACCATGAGGCCGGATGCCAGTCGCAGCGATAACGTGGCAGAGCCCGTGTTGATCGCTTGTTGGTTGTAGATCGGATCGTTATCACGGAAAGCCGTCATGCCGTGCACCGCCGAGATCGTAGCGATCCGTATTGGAGACTTGTCGGCGTCTTTTGAAATCCAGAGCAGTACGCCAGAGAAAAGTGCGAGTAATACGCTAGCCGCGGTGGCCAGCATCCACCGACGTCGTGGTTGTTGAACTGTCGTCTGCTGTTGTTCGGCAAGACCTTCTTTCCACTCCGAGCGAACGCGCTCAAAGGCGGCCTCGCGACGATCGGTTGGAATTCGGGGTGAATCTCGTAACGGGCGAAGCGCTTTTCGGATGTCTTCGTCGTTCATGTTCTATACCTCAAGGCCCGCGGCGTTCGCCGCGGACTTGAAAGCCAGCCGAGCGCGCTGCAGGCTCGATTGAGCGGCATCGTGCGAGACGCCGAGCTTCACGGCGATTTCCTCGGTCGAGAGATCGTCGAGATACTTCCATCGCAGTACCTCGCCGTAGCGTCCCGGCAGCTGCCGAAGGATGGTATCGATTTGCTCCGTTCGCTCTTCCGACGCGGTCTGTTCCTCGGGTTCGTGCTGCAGGTCGGCAGCGCGTTGCTGTGCCGCACGTTGTCCTGCGGGATCCGAGTCCAGACTGACCTGCCTCGCTGCATCCCGGTTCGAGATCTCGAGTAGATCGGCGAGTTCGTTGCGACAGATGCCGGCGAGCCACGAGAACAGGCTCGACTCACCGCGGAAACCATCGAGTTTTCGAACGGCACGACAAAGTGCCCGTTGTGCCGCCTCTTCGGCAAGGCTCGGGTTGTCGCGCACCCGTGAGAGGGCAAAGCGGTAAAGGCGGTCGAAATACTCATCGAAAAACTCCTTGAAGGCGAGTTCATCACCCGCCAGGAGCCGCTCCACCCGTTTTTGATCCGACGTCGACATTGCGGCTCGGGAGGTTAGACGGCGCGGGGCACTCGGATCAATCGCGGCGATGGATTTCGGAGCCTTCGGCTGTCTAACCGATCATGAACGCCGTCACCACGCAGCGTGGGCGCACCGCCACGCGAATTCTCAAACAGGGAGCTGGAGCGCCGTCGCGAAGCGGATTTGAGCGTCTCATCCGCTCGTGTTACGCCGTCGCTCATGGCGCCGAACTTCTGGAATTCATGCCAAATCTCTTGGGTTGCATAGGGGAAGACGATCAACCGCTCGCGGTCCTCGGTTATCAGAGTGCGGCGGCGGGTCCCTTGTTCCTGGAACAGTATCTAGACGCGCCAGTCGAGCAGATGCTGCTCGGCCGAGGTGAAACGGTCGATTCTGTAGCAAGGCTCGATCGTCACCGAATCGTCGAGGTCGGCAACTTTGCCAGTCGCGACCGGGCGGCCACGATGGAGCTATTGCAGCAGCTACCCGACTTTCTCGCGCGCGAAGGGTTCGAATGGCTGGTATTCACTGGCACGCCACGAGTGTGCGCACTGGTCGCCAGCTTTGGTGCACCGCTACTCGATCTGGGCCGGGCGGACCCCGCGAGGCTGAAAACCGGCGCCACTCATTGGGGTCGTTATTACGAAAGTACTCCACGCATCATGGCTGGTTGGCTCGGGCATTGCGCCCAGGTGGCTGCATGAGCGCTGCATTTGCAGATACGCAGCGAACGCTGACATCCGAAGAACTCGTCGCCGCAGAGCAACAGGCATCGGCGTGGTTGGCGAAAACGTCAGATGCATCGGTGCGCTACGGACTTTTTGCCGATAACGGCATTGCCTGGGCCATCGTCGATCGTGCCCTGCATCGCAGTTCGTTCGTCAACGTGCCGCTACCCCGTCATTTCAGCGAGGCGCAACTGGCTCACGTGGTTGAAGATGCCGACCTCGACCGAATCATGACGGATGATCCCCACAAGCTGTATCAGTTACCGGGTGACTGGCGACGGATCGACGACGGAATCTTAGGGTTGCAGTGTTGGGCGAGATCAAGGCCATCGGAGCAACGCCGACTAGGGCAAAGACGAATACCGCCCGATACCTGCAAGGTCACCTACACCTCGGGTAGTACCGGAAATCCGAAAGGGGTTTGTCTGTCGCGAGCGTCGATGGATTCGGTCGTCCATTCTTTGGTGTCGGTGTTGCGACCTCTCACGGTGCGTCGCCATCTTTCTCTGCTGCCGTTATCGACTTTACTCGACAACCTCGTGAGTCTTCAGGTGGCGCCGGCGCTCGGTGCCACGGTGTCGTTGCCATCATTGGGTGAAACCGGCGTTGGTTATGGCGGGATCGACATCCCGCGCATGTTGGCTTGCGTCGATCGTTATTCGCCGGAAAGTCTTTTGTTGGTGCCAGAGCTGCTGCGCGTGCTGGTAGCATCGGTCGCAAAAGGCTGGCGTGCGCCAGCCAACCTCAAATTCATCGCTGTCGGCGGAGCCTCTGTTTCTCCAGAGTTGTTGACGGCGGCACATGCCGTCGGATTGCCCGCGTATGAAGGGTACGGTCTGAGTGAGTGCGCCTCCGTGGTTGCCTTGAACCGCCCCGGTGCGGCACGCCATGGCAGTGTGGGGCGTGTGCTGCCGCACGCCCGAGTTCGAATCGACGAGGCCGGTGAAATTTATGTCCGTGGCGCGACGATGTCGGGCTACCTCGGTGCCGACGAACGGGTGAACGATGAGGTGGCGACTGGTGATCTCGGCTTCATCGATGCGGACGGCTTTCTGCATGTGCGAGGCCGACGAAAGAATCTCCTGATCACGAGCCTAGGCCGCAATGTGTCGCCCGAGTGGGTCGAGCGAGAACTGCTCGCGAGTGGCTTGCTCGCTCAGGCTGTAGTTTTCGGTGAATCGAAGCCATTTTTATCCTGCTTGATTTATCCGAGCAGCCCGATGGTCAACGCGGCGGAACTCGGTGCGGCGATCGACGCTGCCAATCGTCGTCTACCGGATTACGCCCAAGTTCGGCGCTGGGCTTTGCTACCGCAACCGCTACGTCTCGCGGATGAGACGGTGACCGCTAATGGCCGAACCCGTCGCGACGTGGTGTTTTCGCGCTACCAAAATTTGATCGAGGATATGTATGTTGATGCCATCGCCAGTTGATGCCTACGGCCGCTTGGCCGACTCTACCCAAAACGCGCGCCGCTTCCTGTTATCCGCACCCGTCATTCAGCGTGCTTTGGTCGGTGATGTGACGCGCGATCTCTACGTGGCGTTTCTGACGCAGGCGTATCACCACGTCAAGCATACGGTTCCGCTATTGATGGCGGTCGGCAGTCGACTTGATGACTCCAAAGACTGGTTGCGCTCAGAACTGGTTCATTATGTTGAGGAGGAGCACGGCCACGAGCAGTGGATCCTAAACGACATCACCGCTGCCGGTGGCGATGCCGAGCGCGTGAGGCGTTCCAAGCCAAATGTCGAAACGGACGCCATGGTCGCCTACGCCTATGACGTTGCCATGCGCCGCAATCCGGTCGGCTTCTTTGGCATGGTCTTCGTTCTGGAGGGAACGAGTGTTGCGTTGGCACTCGAAGCGGCGAGTCGGATTCAGTCGGCTCTCGAGCTGCCCGATCGTGCATTCAGCTACCTGCGTAGTCACGGCAAGTTGGATCAGGAACATACCCAGCATCTGGCAGGGATCGTCAATCGACTGGATACACCGCCGGATCACACGGCGATCGGCGACTGTGCCAATGCCATGTTCTGGCTTTATGGCAATGTATTCCGTAGTTTGGAACGAGTGGCCGCATGAATTCGCCAATCAGGGCGTTAGTCACAGGCGGTGGCAGCGGGATTGGGGCCGCGATCGTTCGGCGCTTGGTCGATGAGGGTGCGCGTGTTTTGATCACGGGTCGCGACCTCTCAAAGTTGCAGACGATCGCATCTGAGGCGCCGCAGCAGATCGGTATTCTGGTTGCAGATCTCACGATCAACTCGGATCGACAGCGGGTTGCCGAATATGCACGCCATTGGGATCACGTTGGAATCGACACGCTCATCAACAATGCCGGCACCAGTGGCGCCGCATTTCTCGAGGACTCGAATTCGGCGGAAATCAATGCGTTATTGCAGACGAATCTGGTTGCTCCAATCTGTCTGACGCAGGCACTGCTTGCGCACCTGAAGTCGCTGCCGCAAGCGCATATCGTCAATATTGGCTCGGTATTTGGCTACATCGGCTATCCGTCACAGACTGTTTACTCGGCGAGTAAGTTCGGGTTGCGTGGATTCTCGGAAGCTCTGCATCGCGAGCTCGCCGGCACCCGTATCAGCGTGCAGCACATTGCACCGCGGGCGACTCGAACACCCTTGAATTCCAATGCGATGGACGAATTGAACCGACAGCTGGGGAATCAGGTCGATGACCCGGATCGCGTGGCGCAAGTGGTCGTCGCTAGTTTGTCGACCCGGCGTACGAATAGGGTGATCGGTTGGCCCGAGGCATTGTTCGCGCGTGTTAACGCGGTTCTGCCATCGCTGGTCGACGGTGCATTGGTCAAACAGCTGCCGGTCATTCGGCGATTCATTCAACGAGGTAATCCATCATGAAGACTTTTTTTGGGTACAAATTTCTCACGGCGTTACTGCTGCTGGCCTCGGCAGCTTCGGTTCATGCTGCCTCGTTGGATGCTGACCTGCTCGACATTCAACAAACATGGGCGCGGATCAACTATTCGGCTGCCTCCGCCGACCAAAAGGCGACGGAGTTTGGGCAGTTGGCAACTCGGGCAGCCGCCTTGGCGGCGAGTCAGCCAGGACGTGCCGAGCCGATGGTATGGCACGGCATTGCGCTGTCGAGTCAAGCGGGCGCCAAGGGTGGTTTAGGCGCGCTGTCTTTGGCAAAGCAAGCTCGTAGCGTGCTGGAGTCGTCACTGCAGATCGACGCAACGGCACTTTCCGGCTCCGCCCATACGAGTCTCGGTACCCTGTACCACAAGGTTCCCGGATTCCCGGTCGGCTTCGGTAATGACAAGAAAGCTCGTCAGCATCTCGAGGCCGCGCTGAAGCTGAACCCCGCCGGTATCGACCCCAATTTTTTCTACGCGGAATTCCTGCTCGATCAGGGTGAGACGGCGCTGGCGATCAAGCACTTGAAGATCGCGCAAGCGGCACCGTCACGATCCGGTCGTGACACGGCAGACGCGGGTCGCCGGCAGGAAATCGCAGCGCTGCTGGGTAAAGCAGGTTCCGCAGGTCGCTGATACGATAACCACCCATGCCACTCAAGGTTGTCGGACGAGGCGCTCTCGATCTTTGGATCATCGGATTCGTCGCGCTGTTCTTGTTGATGCTTGCGTTGTTCGATGGCGACGTGATGATCGCCCGATATTTCTTTTTTGATGCAACGACGAACGAGTGGATTGCCCGGCACGACTGGTGGGCGAACGAGTTGCTGCATACCGGCGGGCGCAATTTGATGCGTCTCGTCGGTGTTCTCGCGCTGGTGGCTTGGGCGGCTAGTTATCGATCCATGCGCTTATCGGCCTATCGTGCCGACCTCGGTTACTTTGCCGCGTGTATGGTTCTCGTCCCTTTGACGATCGGTATCTTGAAGCAGATCACTAATGTCGATTGCCCTTGGGATCTGCAAGGCTTCGGCGGCAGCATGCCGGTGATCCATTGGTTCGAGTCACGACCTGCGGACTTGCCTCGTGCGGCGTGCTTCCCCGGAGCTCATTCTTCCTCTGCGTTTGCTTTATTTGGTCTGTTTTTTATTTGGCGCTCGACGAAGCCCGCGTGGGCGACCGGCGCTTTGCTTTGTACTTTGGCATTGGGTGCAGCATTTTCGATTGCCCAGCAATCCCGTGGTGCCCATTTTTTGTCGCACGATATCGTCTCGGCGTTACTCGCCTGGTTGATTTGTCTCGGGTTACATCGATTTCGGGGGCGTGATGTCGAATCGAATT
>JALRHE010000121.1 GCA_023253235.1 Steroidobacteraceae bacterium | reverse complement strand
TTCGATCAAGATGCTGGTCGCTGTCTTGTCGAGACCGAGTTGCAGCGCCTCGGCTTGGGCCAGGTTGGCGACGACGACGGGGATGAAGGCGTTGCAGCTCCACCAGGTAATCAAAGCGACGACGGCGACGATGAGTGCGCTACGTGTACGAGGCCAGATCTCCGGTGCGAAGATTTCGCGTAAGCGGGGCGGTGGTGCTGACGCGGCCGCCGCCTCCCAACGCTCCGGCTCTTTGACGAGGGTGCGGATCCAGAAGGCGAATGCGGCAGGGATCAAACCGAAGATGAGCACGTAACGCCAAGAGACTTCCGGCACATCGGCGAAGAAGTGACCGGCGATCAGCGCGTTGACGCCCGTAGCAAGGAACAAGCCGAACGGCGCTGAGGTGTAGAGGACGGCACCGGCTTCGACACGCTGGTCTTCCGGTACGGCTTCGGCGACCAGCGCGCAGCCAGCCGCCCACTCACCGCCAATGCCGAGGCTCGCGATGATGCGACAGACGATCAACTGTTCGATGCTGGTGACGAAAGCGCAGAGCCCGGTGCCGACGGCATAGAGCACCATCGTGATGAGTAGCACGCGCTTGCGTCCGTAGCGATCCGAAATCGGTCCGAACAACACGCCGCCGACCGCCCAACCGACTAAAAAGATCGCGGTGATGAGGCCAGTCCAATACAGCGTAGCCGTGCGCGCCTCGGGAGAGCCGATCGTTAGGCCGAGCAGGGTGGGAATAGCATTGGGTGCGACGTAGTTGAACAGCAGCCCGTCAAAGATATCGAAGCCCCAGCCTAGCCATGCTGCAAACAGCACGATCCACTGATAGCGAGTCAATCGCAACATCGGGCCCCCTCCGATCGTTCGTCAGTTCGTTTTGAGCGCAGCGTTGATCGCGTCGCGTAGTTCGAGTGTCGCACGTCGCGCGGCTACGGCGAAATCTTCTCCTGAGCTCGCGTAGATGATGCCCCGCGACGAGTTGATCACGAGACCTTCACCCCCGGCGGTACGTCCACTGCGAACAGCCTTCTCGACATCGCCGCCTTGTGCACCGACGCCGGGTACGAGGAAGGTCATATCACCGGTCCGAGCGCGGATATCGGCAAGCTCTTCGGGATAGGTGGCACCGACTACGAGCAAACAATTGCCGCGCGAGTTCCATTCACGTGCCACGGATTCGGCGACGATTTGATAGAGCTTCCGACCATCGACCACGAGATCCTGGAATTCGCGGGCACCGGCGTTCGAGGTTCGGCACAGAATGACGACTCCCTTGTCGGCGTATTGCAGGAAGGGCTCCGCCGAATCTCGACCGAGATACGGATTGATGGTGACCGCATCGGCGCCATATCGCTCGAACGCTTCTTTGGCGTATTTCTCGGCAGTGCTGCCGATGTCACCCCGTTTGGAGTCGAGGATGACCGGTACGCCGGGAGCTCGCTCGCGGATATAGCGAATGGTCTCGAGCAGGGCCTCTTCGGCACCCACGGCTGCATAGTGCGCGATCTGCGGCTTGTAGGCACAGACGAGATCAGCCGTCGCGTCGATGATGGCGCGATTGAAAGTCAGGATCGCATCGTTGCGCGAGCGCAGGTGGATCGGGAAGCGTTCGATTTCCGGATCGAGGCCGACACAGACTCGTGAATCGTGGCGTGACGTAGCCCGCGTGAGCAGACCATGAAACGCGGAGGGCAAGGCGGAGGTCGTCATGGCGGCAAGTGTACCGCCGTTGCCTTCAGCCCGTACCGATCAGGCCGGCTCGAGGTTGGCGTACTGCAGCATCAACCATTTGCTACCAGCCGCTTCGAAATTGACCTGTACACGGGCATGCGGCCCCTGTCCCTCGATATTGAGGATCACACCGGGACCGAACTTGGCGTGGCGCACGCGGGCACCGAGCTTCAGACCCGGTGCAACCGGATCGGCTTTTACGCCGGGCGCTGCAGTTACGCGACGAGATGCGAAATCGCTACGCGAATAGTCGTCACGCGCGTTGAACCCGCCTGCGCCGTAGCCACCGCGCCCCGTCTGTACGCGCGGGCGCACCTCTTCGAGCAACTCTTCCGGGATCTCGCGGATGAAGCGCGAGGGCTGGCCGTAACTGTCGATGCCATGCAAACGTCGCTGCTCGGCATAGGTGAGATAGAGCTGCTGCATGGCGCGAGTCGTGCCGACATAGGCGAGACGCCGCTCTTCTTCGAGACTATCGAGATCGTTCAGCGAACGTTGGTGCGGGAACAGCCCATCTTCGAGCCCAGCGAGGAATACCACCGGGAATTCCAGACCCTTGGCCGTGTGCAAAGTCATCATCTGGATGCAGTCTTCCCAAGCTTCGGCTTGGCCTTCACCCGACTCGAGTACGGCGTGTGCGAGGAACGATTCGAGCGGCGGTAACTGTTCCCCTTCGACACCCTCGGGCTCGAAACCTCGTGCCGCCGAGACGAGTTCCAGCAGGTTGTCCGCTCGCGCTTCACCGCGCTCGGCTTTTTCCTTGCGATGATGTTCGAGCAAGCCGCTGGAGTTGATTACTTGATCGACGATTTCGTGTAGCGCCAGTTCGCGCGTATCGGCAGCCAAGCGATCGATCAGTTGCAGGAATCCATGCAGCGAGGCTGCACCTTTGGCACCCAGACTGCCCTCGGCAATGCAGCGCTGTGCTGCGGACCAGAGTGAGCTACCGTCGGCACGGGCTCGTTCGCGCAGCGTATCGATGCTCTTGGCGCCGATGCCGCGGGTGGGTAAGTTGACCACGCGCTCGAACGAGGTATCGTCGTTGCGGTTGGAGACCAGCCGCAGATAGGCGAGAGCGTCTTTGATTTCAGCGCGTTCGAAGAAGCGTAAGCCACCATACACCTTGTATGGAATACGGGCCGACAGGAAAGCCTCTTCGAAAACTCGCGATTGGGCGTTCGATCGATAAAGAATGGCGATATCACGACGATTGCCGCCGCGAGCGACCCAATCCTTGATGCGCTGCAATACGAATTCGGCTTCATCGCGTTCGTTGAATGCGGCATAGAGGCGAATCGGTTCGCCTTTGCCACCACTCGTCCAAAGATTTTTTCCGAGTCGACCGCTATTGTTAGCGATCAAAGCGTTGGCGGCTTCGAGGATAGTGCTCGTCGAGCGATAGTTCTGCTCGAGACGAATCAATTTGGCCTGCGGGAAATCGCGTCGAAAGGTTTGCAAGTTCTCGACTCGAGCACCACGCCAGCGATAAATCGATTGATCGTCATCGCCTACCGCGAAGGGCGCCCCTTCCGAACCCACCAGTAGCTTCGTCCAAGCGTACTGAATGGTGTTGGTGTCCTGGAACTCATCGACCAACACATGACCAAATCGACGACGATAATGCGCGAGCAGTTCTGGTTGATCGCGCCACAGTTCGAAAGCGCGCAGTAGCAATTCTGCGAAATCGACGACGCCTGCGCGCTGACAGGCATCTTCGTAATCGCGATACAGCTGGATGAACTGGCGGCGCGTCGGGTCGTTGCCGTCTTTCAGAACCTTCGGCCGCATGCCTTCATCTTTGTTCTGATTGATGAAGTACTGGATATCGCGCGGCACCCAGCGGGTATCGTCCAGATTCTGCGCCTTGAGAATTTTCTTGATCAGCCGAAGCTGATCGTCACCATCGAGAAGCTGGAAGGTTTGCGGCAGGTTGGCTTCGCGCCAATGCAGTCGCAACAACCGATGGGCGATGCCGTGAAAGGTTCCGATCCAGAGCGCGGCGCCCGGCATGCCGAGCAGAGATTCGATCCGTGCGCGCATCTCCCCGGCGGCCTTGTTGGTGAAGGTCATCGCCATGATGCTGTGTGGCGAAGCGCCCTCAGCCTGGATCAACCACGCCACGCGATGCGTGAGTACGCGCGTTTTGCCGCTACCTGCGCCTGCCAACACCAACACCGGACCGACCGGTGCCGTGACGGCTTCGCGTTGAGCGTCGTTGAGCGGGTTGAGTATCGGCGAGAGGTCCATGCGGGGCGCGAATTCTAGCGGCTTTCGGTCGGGTTGGTGGATCGATCCTGCGGATTTTTATCAGCGTCTATACTTCGAGCGAATCAGACATTGATCCGGAGTGCGACGTCGATGACAGCCGAGTTTCGAGCGAACGCGTATGCCTATGCTTTGTTGAGTGTGTCCGATATGACCAGCGCGCTCGATTTGTGGGCGAATCGTTTCGGCATGCAGATTACGGCGCGTCTCCAAGGGAGCGATCCAGCCTGGGCAAAGCGCTTGGGTGTGGCTGCTGAGGACATCGTCGATCAGGCATTGCTGGTGACACCCGGTCGTATCCAAGGTGGAATCCATCTCGTGCAATTTCGCACGCCCGGCGCGCCGGTGCGCGCTGGCGCAAGACCGACAGATCTCGTACCGAAGAGCGTCGACATCGTGGTGCGTGACATCCGAGCGCGTCATGCCGAGTTGCAGGCAGCCGGGTTCCGTTTTCGTTCGCCGATCGGGCGCTTCGAAACCGATGGGGTCGTGGTACACGAGGTGCATCTGCCCGGACCCGATGAGGTGAATCTGGTCTTCCTCGAAGAAGAGGGCAAGACTGATCACGTTAGTCCGCAAGGATTTGGCGTAGCGCCGCAGATTGTCGCGATTTCACCCGACAACAAAATCGAGAAGGCGTTTTACGAAAACGTACTTCAACTTACCGAAACCTCGTATCACCGGTTCGCAGGGCCAGAGGTGGAGCGCACCATCGGTTTGCCGCCGGGTGCCGGGCTCGACATTCGAATTTTTGGTGATCCGCAGTACACCTATGGGCGACTCGAGATAGTTCAATATGAACGTGCCGAGAGTGAAAACCTGTACCCCAAAGCCTGTGCCCCAGCGCGTGGTTTGTTGGCCGTCAGCTTCGTCGTACCGGATGTGACTGACGTCGTCTCGCGGGCGAAGGCCATGGGTGCGCGCGTCGATGCGCCTCAAAAAATTGATTGCATCTTGGGTTCGGTACTGACGGCGACCGTGTATTCACCGGCAGGATTGCGTATCGACCTGCTGCAGGTCGATCACCAGTGATTACGCAATTCGCGCAGTCTCAAGAAAACGCTGCGTGAATCTGGATCACGGGGGAGCTCGGGGAACCGCTCGCGCAAGCGCGCTATGATTTCGGGCTCCTGCAAACGAAAGAACACGTTGTGCCGTTTTTCGTCGCCTAGCGTAAACACGGGAGCTGTCGCCCCCTCCTGTCCGGATAGCAATGCACATCGCTGAGTGGCCACGACGTTGCCGGGCTCTCGATCGAGCGTGAAGGCGAGATTGCGCGCGAGATAGTCATGGCCGGGATAGACGAGTGTCGAATCGGGTAGTTGCGCGAGCTGCTGTACGAAGGTGTCGTACAACAAGGACGGATCGCCGCCGTTGTGGCAATTACCTGCGCCGGCATTGAATAGAGTGTCACCACAGATGAGGGCTGCCGGCGTCGATGAGTCGGCCGCCTGCAGCAGCAGGCAGATATGCGAGCGGGTGTGCCCCGGTGTATCGAGCACTCGTACTTCGACGGTTCGGCCGATGCGCAGCAGCACCCCGGCACCGAGACCGACATCGATACCCGGGATGCGGCCGCCGGCACCGGCATGCGCGAACACCTTTGCGCCGGTGGCCGCCCGCAAACCTTCGTTGCCACCGATATGGTCGCCGTGCTCGTGAGTGTTGAGGATGCTCCGGATGGCCCAACCTCGTGCTCGCGCAACGGCAAGACAGGCCTGCCAGTCGAGTGGATCGATGGCCATGGCATCGCCGGTTTCCTCACAGGCGATGAGGTAGTGGTAATTGCGCCACGCGTTTCCCGGCCAAATGCGTTCGATGATCATCTTTGCAAGTGAATTTTGACTAAAGCCTTTTCACAACACTTGGGTTAGATTGGCTCTCGGGGGCTGGAGATCGTCATGTCGAACGAGACCGTTGCCATTTCGCCCCCTCAGGCGCACGTCAATCCTTATCCGTCCCGAGCCGCCTGGGAAGCCGCCAGAGCCGCCTGCGAGCGCGATCCGGGTGCGTTTCATGGTGACATCGCCTGCCGCGAATTGCACTGGTTCGAGCCGACGGTCGGGCGCGCCGGTGCTTGGATCCGCTACGACGACCACCAGGCACGCTGGATCGGTTTCGATGCGACGAGCGGTGCGTCGATTGATCCACGTTTACCCGCTACCCATCGACCTTGGCGTAGCGCCCTCGATGCGAGTGAGGCGCCGTTTTATCGTTGGTTCGACGGCGCACTGACCAACGCCTGCTTCAATGAAATCGATCGCCATGTGCTCGACGGGCACGGCGACGAAGCTGCGTTATGGTTCGAAGGCGATCGTTGGGATCAATCTCAAGCCGGTGGTCGCGGTGCGCCCGTCGTCTCGTATAGCGTTTCACGCAAGACCTTGCTGCTCGAAGTGGCCAAATGCGCACTCGCTCTAAGAGATCTCGGTCTCGACACGGGTGATCGAATCGCGATCAACATGCCGAACATTCCGGAACAACTGTTCTGGACCGAAGCCTGTAAGCGTCTCGGTATCGTTTACACGCCCGTGTTCGGTGGGTTCAGCGACAAAACGCTCTCCGATCGCATACACAATGCCGGTGCGCGTGTTGTCATTACGGCTGATGGTGGTTATCGCAACGCGCAGATCGTCGCCTTCAAAGAGGCGTATACCGATCCAGCGCTCGATGGTTATGTGCCCGCAGAGACCGTCGTCGAGATCGTGCAACGCACTCTCGTGGAATTGGCGGTGACCGCTGAGCAGGCGAGCGCCATCCTCGAGGGCGCGCGCGCAGCCGTCGCCAATGAAATCACGCTCGAGCGCTCGGATGTTATGCGCGGAGTCGGTCGTGCGATCGAGAGTATCGGTGGATTGTCTTCGGCCGAAGCGAGCCGGATCCGAACGGCGATTGCCTCTGCACTGGTGGCGACGCCGCCGCGAGTCGATGTCGTCGTTGTTGTCCGGCATGCCGCACAAGCCGATTTATTGTGGCGCCCCGAGCGTGATCGCTGGGCACATGAACTGACGGATCGAGCCGAGCAAAGTATTTTGGCGGCGGCTCGTGCTGCGGGGTATGCAGTCGATTCGCTCGCAGCCTTGATGACGTTGCCTGATTCGCAATTCGTCGCGGCGATCTGGGCATCGAGCCGGCCGGTCGCGCTCGATGCCGAATTCCCGATGTTTTTCATCTATACCTCAGGATCCACCGGCAAGCCCAAGGGCGTCGTGCATGTCCACGGCGGTTATCTGAGCGGCGTTGCTCACACGATGCGAGTCGCCTTCGATGCGCGCGCGGGCGATGTGATGTACGTCGTGGCCGATCCAGGCTGGATCACGGGTCAGAGCTACATGATCGCTGGAGCACTCGCGACCCGTGTTACGACGGTGATCGCCGAGGGGGCTCCGGTGTTCCCGAGTGCCGGCCGCTTCGCCAGCATCATCGAGCGATTGAAGGTGAATATCTTCAAGGCCGGCGTCACTTTCCTGAAAACGGTGATGACCGATCCGCAGAACGTCGAAGACGTACGCACCTATTCACGCGCCTCGTTGCGTGTCGCGACTTTTTGCGCCGAGCCGACCTCACCGGTGGTGCAGCAGTTCGGTATGGAACTCGTCACACCTTGGTACATCAATTCCTATTGGGCCACCGAGCACGGTGGCATCGTATGGACCCATCTCTATGGGAATGGCGACTTTCCGCTACGCGCCGATGCGCATACCTATCCTTTGCCGTGGGTGATGGGCGACGTCTGGATTGCCGACAGCGAGCCCGATTCTGCAGGGAAAGTCACCGCGCGCTCTGCGTCGGTCGGCGAAAAAGGTGAGATCGTCATCTCGGCGCCGTATCCGTATCTTTGCCGCACGATTTGGGGTGATGCCGCCGGATTCAAAGTAGACGGCACGCGAGTCGCGAGGCAGTGGCGCGGCGATATCGATCGATACCGCAGCACGTATTGGTCGCGCTGGCGCGAGCAACTCGCTTACACGCAAGGTGACTTTGCTGTGAAGCACGCTGACGGTGGCTTCTCGCTGCATGGTCGCTCCGACGATGTCATCAACGTGTCGGGGCATCGTCTCGGCACCGAAGAAATCGAAGGTGCCATTCTGCGAGACAAGCAGGTCAACCCGGATTCTCCCGTCGGCAACGTCATCGTCGTGGGCGCACCCCATGCACAGAAAGGTTTGACACCGCTCGCCTTCGTACGCCCTGCCGCAGGACGCAAGCTCACCGCGGAAGATCGACGTCGTTTGATCGACATCGTGCGTCAGGAAAAAGGGCAGGTCGCCATTCCTGAAGACTTCATCGAAGTCAGTCAGTTTCCGGAAACCCGCAGCGGCAAATACATGCGCCGTATGGTTCGCGCACTCGTCGAAGGACAGGATGTCGGTGATACCTCGACGCTGCGCAACCCCGAATCGATCACGGAGCTCAAGCGCAGCATCGCCGAGTGGCAAGAGCGTCAACGCGTCGCTGACGAACAACAACTGTTCGAAGATTTTCGCTATTTCCGGATTCACTATCATCCGCTTAAGAAACCGCGACGAGCGAGACTCGCCATCGTCACCATCCAGAATCCGCCGGTGAATGCGCTCAACGAGCGCGCACTCGACGAGTTGAACATCGTAATCGACCATGTGGCACGACGCGAGGACGTCAAAGCGGTGATCTTCACCGGTCAGGGCACCTCGGCCTTCGTGGCCGGAGCGGATATCCGCCAGTTGCTTGAAGACGTACACACACTCGAGGAGGCCTTGCCGCTACCGAACAACGCACATTTGGCTTTCCGCAAGATCGAAACCATGGAGAAGCCCGCGATTGCTGCGATCAACGGCGTCGCGCTCGGTGGGGGTATGGAGTTCGCACTCGCCTGTCATGTTCGCGTTGCGGAACCATTGGCAACCTTCGGTCAACCTGAAGTTCGTCTGAACCTGTTGCCAGGCTATGGCGGTACACAACGTCTGCCACGGTTGCTCGAATTGCGCGGTCACACCACACCACTCGTCCGTTCGCTCGAAATCATGTTGGGCGGTCGAACGATCGCGAGCGATGAGGCCTTGAGCGACGGCTTGGTCGATGCGCTTTGTGGTGACGGCGAAGATGTATTGAGTCTCGCTGTGCGTTTGGCGAGTGAGTTTGTGGCATCGCCACGAGGTCGCAAGCTGGTTGCACATCGCTACGCCGAGCGACGCGCCGCAGAGGCCGCGTGGCAACAGCCCGGCGCTGATGATGTGTCGGCCGCGCTTGGCGATCTGGAAACGCAGCGTTTGCTCGCACAAGCGACCCGGGTCGGGCGTGCCAAGACGGCCGATCGTATCGTCGATGCCGTTCGTACCGGTTGGCAGCACGGTTTGCAGCAAGGGCTGGCGCGCGAGGCGCAGCTGTTTGCTGAGGCGATCGTAGACCCCGAGGGTGGTAAAGCAGGAATCCGCGCTTTCATCGATAAAAAGAGCGCGCCTTTGCCTACGCGACGTGCGTCGACACCGACCGCCGAGTCGATCGCCAAGTTGATCAAGCAGGGTGAGTTGTTGCCGGTCGGCGCCGCTTTCTTTCCGGGACTGACACCAATGCCGACTTGGCAGTGGGGTCATGCGGTCGTCAAAGATATTGCAACGGGCGCACCTGCCCATGGCTTACCGAAAGACGCCGAGCGCGAAATTCTGCTGCCTGTGCCCAAGCCAGGTCCGAATGAGGCGGTCGTCTACGTACTCGCCTCGGAAGTGAACTTCAACGACATCTGGGCGATCACCGGTATTCCAGTTTCGCCTTTCGAAAACCACGATCTCGATTATCAAGTGACGGGTTCGGGCGGTGTTGCGCTCGTTGCTTCTATCGGCAGCGAGCTCAAGCGCGAAGGACGCATCAAGGTCGGCGATCTCGTGACCGTGTATTCGGGGCAAAGCGAGTTACTGTCACCCTTGGCTGCGCGGGATCCGATGTACGCCGGCTTTGCCATTCAAGGCTACGAGACCGATACCGGTAGCCATCAACAGTTTTTGCAGGTGCAAGGTCCGCAGCTGCATCCATTGCCACCCGATCTCAGTTTGGAGGCGGCCGGTTCTTACGTTCTCAATCTCGGCACGGTCGTGCGCGCTCTCTTTACGACGTTACAGATCGAGTCCGGCAAGACGGTGTTCGTCGAAGGTGCTGCGACCGGAACCGGCTTTGAGGCCTTGAAGAGTGCTGCTCGCAACGGTTTGCGGACGGTGGGCTTGGTCTCGAGTCCCGAACGCGCGGCGTTCGTCAAATCGCAGGGCGCAACAGGCGCCATCGATCGGCGTGATCCGCGCTGGTCGTCGATCTGGACACCGGTGCCCGATTCGACAGCGGATATTGCGACATGGGAAAAGGCGGGCGATGCGTTTTTGGCTGAAATGCGCGCACAAAGTGGCGGTCGTTTAGCCGACTACGTGGTCTCGCATGCGGGTCAGGAATCCTTCCCGCGATCTTTCCAATTACTTGGCGATGGCGGCACTTTGACGTTCTACGGTGCCACCAGCGGTTATTGGTTCTCGTTCGTTGGCAAGGCAGGCGCGAGCTCGCCCGAAGAAATGCTGCGCCGTGCGCGCTTGCGCGCA
Source organism: Steroidobacteraceae bacterium (assembly GCA_023253235.1). Taxonomy (GTDB): domain Bacteria; phylum Pseudomonadota; class Gammaproteobacteria; order Steroidobacterales; family Steroidobacteraceae; genus UBA964. The sequence goes on along the minus strand of JALRHE010000121.1, from coordinate 2,362 downwards.
GGCGAAGCGGTCCTGCTCTACTACGGTGTCGGCGACGATGCGCTGCTCGATCCTGTTGGACTAGAGGCTATCGAGGCGGTTCGTCGTGCGGGCGGGCGGCTCGTCGTGGCAACCGCCAGTGACGCGCAGCGCGAATTCGTACAATCGCTTGGGTTTGGTGATGCGGTACGGGGCGTGGTGTCGCTCGAGGATATCCGCCGCAAGGAGGGTAGCGACTTCGATTGGCCGAGCGCCCTACCTGCGATGCCGGACGCCAAACGAGAAACCGCGGCTTTCAAAGAGGCGGTTCGACAGTATCAAGAGCGCACGATGAAGCCGTTCGGCACAGCGATCGGTCGCTGGTTGCGTTCGGCGGATAATCCGCGAGGTTATCCCGATCTCATCATTGAGCGTTCTGGGCATGATGCCTTGGCTGCTTCAACGTCGCTGGTGAAGCCGTTCACGGGCCGGGTCGTGTACTGCGAATCGATGCAGGGGCGACGCTACACCTTCTACGCACCGCAGGTCTGGATGCGACAACGTCGCATTTTGATGCCCACCGCCACGATCGCCGGTACGCATCTTTGCAACGCCTACGAAGTAGCTCGCATGAACGACATGATCGCAGCCGGTCAACTTGAGGTCAGTGAGCCGACGATGGTGCCTTGGCAGGCCTTGCCGTCGGCCCACCAATCGATGTGGGACAACACCCACGCCGGTGCGAACTACGTCGTGAATCACGCGCTGCCGCGAGCAGGGATTCGCTCGCGTGACGAACTTTTCCAGGAATGGGGAGCAAAACGATGACCGGTACAACCAAAAAGAAAAAAACGCCGGCTCGCCGTCGAACGACGAATCGTCCGCAGGGTCGTCTAGTTGGCAAAGTGGCACTCGTCACCGGTGCTGCGGGCAATATCGGCGTCACTATCGTACGGCGCTTCCTGGACGAGGGTGCTGCCGTCGTCATGGTAGGACGCAATGCGAGCAAGCTCGAAGCCACGCGTCGCCAGTTATTGAAAGCCACTGGCGCACCGGCGGCGCGCGCGTTCGTGCTGCCGTTCGATGCGTCGGACCCGGGACAGGCACGCTTTGGCATCGAGGCCGCCATCCGTCACTACGGTCAGCTCGACATACTTGTGAATAATGCAGGCTCTGCCGGGCCGAAGCAGGTCATTGAAAATCTCCCCCTGTCGCGAGAGGAGCTCAGCGGCGACACCGAAACCGTTGCTGACGCTGCCGGCAATCTGCTCGGCTTGACCTGGAACATGGTGCGTGCCGCCGCAAACTATCTGAAGCCGGGCGCGAGCATCATCAACGTGTCCACCATCTTCTCGCGCACCAAATATTTTGGTCGAGCGGCGTACGTGGTGCCGAAAGCGGCCCTGAACGCCTTCTCAAAGCAGTTGGCATTACAACTCGGCCCGAAGGGGATCCGAGTCAACACGGTCTACCCGGGTCCTATCGAAAGCCAGCGTATCCGCACCGTCTTTGCAGCGATGGACCAATTACGCAAAGCTGAGGCCGGTACGACCGCTAGTGAGTTTGTGAGCACCATGGCGCTCACTCGCAGCGACCAAGAGCATCGACTCGAGCAGACTTTTCCGACCGTCGATGACGTCGCCAACACCATCGTATTTTTGGGCAGCGACGAGTCGCGTGCATTCAGTGCGCAAGGATTCGAAGTCACCAACGGCATGCAGGTCGTGCAGGAGTCCCGCTCGACCTGGGTGTCACGACCCGAACTTCGCACTGTCGATGGAACGGGCTCGACCGTGCTCGTGGCAGCGGGTGATCAAGTCGCTGATGCGCTCATGATTGCCCGCATCCAGTCACGCTGTGGTGCGCGGGTCATGCTCGGTCTCGGTTCGGAAGAAGCAGTTCAGGCTGCCATCGCCGCCTTGCACGATGACGAAGTCGATTTACGAATACTGCCTCGATTGTTCGACCGCGAACGACCCGAGACCTTGGCGCAGTCGTTGGCCGATGTTGATCCGGAGATCGGACTGCAAGGCGCGATCGTACTGCCGGCTTTCGGAGCGTGGCGCTTTCAGCGCCCGCTTGCAGACGCTACGGATGCCGACGTCGAAGCGTTTCTCAAGACGGAGCTCAGTGGTGCGATCGGCATCGCGCGTGAACTCTCACGGCTTTGGCATCGTCTGGCACCGAAAGGATCGAGTCCGAGAACCATTTTCATGTCCAACGGCGATGATGCTGTTGGCAATACCTGGGCTGATATTCTGCGAGCGGGTATCGAGCAGCTGATCCGCGTGTGGCGTGATGAAAGTGCAGCGCGGGCCAAGTCCGGTGAACGTCCGACGCCTGAATGGTCGAACCAGATCCTGCGTTGGAGTAACGCCGAAGAACACGGTCTGTTGTTTGCGGC
>JALRHE010000052.1 GCA_023253235.1 Steroidobacteraceae bacterium | reverse complement strand
CGGATGGTATCGGCGTGGCTCATGTGTCGTCCCCTCTTGCGTCGATGCGGCGCTGCGGTCAGGATAGAAGCATTAGGTTCTGTTGTGCAAGTCACCAGAGCCTCGGCGAGGGGGGATTCAATTTGGCACGTGTGCAAATGCCCACGGTGGACCAGGTGCGTGAGCTGCCAGAGCTCGTGCGTCATGTCGTACCGTCGTCCTGGGAAGACCTGAACGGTCACGTCAACGTTCAGCACTACACGGCGCTCTACGATATGGCGGGCTACCCCTTCATGGAGATGATGGGGATCAGTGCCGAGTACGTGCGTGACAGCCGGGTGGGCATGTTCGACCTCGAGCACCACATCTGGTTTCTCGACGAGATGCACGTGGGCGACGTGGTCACGGGGCACGCTTGTCTCGTCGCGCGAGGCCCGAAACGCGTGCTGTCCGTGATGTTCATCATCGACGAGACACGCAACCGTCTCGCGAGCGTGCTCGAGGTCATTTCGACCACCGCCGATCTCGATGCGCGTCGCACGATGGCGATACCCGAGCGCTTGGCAATGCGTATCGACGAATTGATAGCAGAACAGAATTCACGCAGTTGGAAGGCGCCGAGTAGCGGCTCCTTAGTCGTCTAGGGGGAGGGGTTATGGAAATGCATCAGGCCTTGATGGATTTGTTCGTCGTGGTCGCGTCCTACATCATGATTTCGTTCATCGTGGTGTGGGTCATCGGTCTTGCGATCAAAGATTCGAGCATCGTCGACATCTGGTTCGCGCCCTGCATCGGCATTGCGGCGGTGATCGGTTATTACTTGGCTGACGGTGCCGAGCCACGCCGTGAGCTGGTGATGATCCTAGCGGTGTTGTGGGCGGCTCGGCTCGGCGGCTATCTGCTGTGGCGTAACTGGGGTCGTGAAGATCGTCGTTATGCGCGTTTGCGTCAGCACGTCGAGTCCCAGGGTAAGAGCTACGCGTGGCATAGCCTCATCCACGTCAACATTTATCAAGGCATCACGGTGGTGATCATCGCCATTCCCTTCGTGTTTGCGCAGGTGGCGACGGAGCCGGTTGAGCTTGGTGTTCTCGCTTATATCGGCTCGGCGCTGGTGCTCTTCGGCATTGCGTTCGAAGGGATGGCTGATCTGCAACTCACGCGCTTTCGTTCGAACCCTGCCAACGAAGGGCGAGTGCTCGACACGGGTCTTTGGCGCTACTCGCGCCATCCGAACTATTTCGGTGAGTGCTGCGTGTGGCTCGGCTTCGGGCTGATTTCGGCCGAAGTTCCGTGGGGGTGGATCGGTCTCGCATCGCCGGCGTTCATGATGTGGGCGATTCTCGGCATGATGGGCAAAGAATTGCTCGAGCGCCGCATGTTGAAGAAGCGCCCGGAGTATCAGGACTACGTGCGTCGAACGAGCGGCTTCTTTCCTTTGCCACCGCGCGACTGAGCGCGTTTGCGGCGCGGCGGCGAGTCGATGATGATGTCCACATCGTACGGATCAATCGCCTCGCCGCAGCTGCCGCAGACTAGGCGGGTCTTGAGTCGATGATCACAACTTTTGTGGGTCATCTTGATGCTCGGGCCGTGCGGCGAGGGCATCCAGCGCGAGCCCCACTCGTGCAGCGCCAGCGAGAACGGGAACAAGTCGAAGCCCTTCTCGGTGAGGCGGTATTCGTAGCGGGGCGGTTTATCTTGATAGAGGTGCTGCTTGATGACCCCCGCCGACAACAACAGCCGCAGTCGATCCGCGAGAATGTTGGTGGCGATGCCGAGCACGGAGTTGATGTCGTCGTAGCGATGCAAGCCGAAAAAAAGCGCGGCGAGCAGCAGGGCCGTCCAGCGATCGCCGACGGTATCGACCGCATGGAACATGGTCGTATCGACACCCTCTGCATGGCTCGTGGCCGTGGCGCTCTTGCGACGTCGCGTCGTGCGTTCGGGCGTGAGGGGATGCCGAGCGCCGGGGCCTGCCGTCGACGAGATGTCCTGCAGGCGTACCGGTTCCTCACAATGAACGCAGGTGAGCGTCGGCTCGAGGTTGTGTCCACAGCGGCGATGTTGGATACGCGGCGGCAAGCCATGTTCGCCGGCCCAGCGATGTTCCCAGCGCCACATGCACAGCGCGACCGGATAGAAATCGAGACCCTTCTCGGTCAGTCGATACTCGAGACGGCTCGGTGCTTTACCGTAGGGCACGCGGTACAGCACGCCGTGTTCGACGAGGGCATTGAGGCGTGCGGTAAGCGTGCCGCGCGCAGCTCCGGTGCGACGTCGGAGATCTTCGAAGCGTCGGATCCGCAGGAAGGCGTCACGCAGGATGAGGAACGACCAGCGATCACCGATCGCTTCGAGTGCGCGAGCGCCTTCGCCACTGCGCAGCAGATGGCGGATCGTGTCGATGTTTTGTGGCAACTTGCTGCGCTGCATGAAGGGCGGCAGTTTAACACCCGAGGAGTGAGCAACCGATGACGTGGCAGCAATTCAAGAAGATCGTAGCGTTCTACGGCCGTTTTACGCTGAGTTTTACGCAAGTGGGCTATCTCGCTCGCCGCCTGTTCTGGCCGAAGTTCGCTCCCAACTTCCGTGGTCAGCGTTGGCTCGTCACCGGAGGCTCGGGTGGTTTGGGTCGGCAGATGGTGCTCGAGGCGCTGCGCGGCGGTGCGACCGTGGTGGCCGCGGCTCGTAGTGAGAGCAAGTTAGCCGAGCTGCGCGCCGAGGTGGCGGCAGCGGGTTTGACAGGTCTCGACACCGAGTGCTGCGATTTCACCTCGACCGCCGATACCGAGCGACTGATCGAGAGGCTCGTTGCGCGCGGTCAGCGCTTCGATGCGCTGATGAATAACGTCGGCGTGCTGAACGACGATCTGATCGTCACGAGTGAGGGACGCGAGGCGTCGTTCGTCTCAAACTTGTTGTCGCACTATCAGCTCACCGAAGCGCTCATCGCCAAGCAGTTGCTCGGTAAAGGCAGCGTTGTCGTCAATGTGACGTCGGGCGGTGGTTACAACGTGCCACTGATGACCAGCACGATGAACGTGACGGATCCGAAGCGTTACAACGGCACCGTGGCCTATGGTTTCCACAAGCGCGCGCAGATGGTTTTGAACCAATACTGGCGCAACACCTATGGTGCACGTGGCATCGACTTTTTCGTGATGCATCCAGGCTGGGCAGACACGGCCGGTGTGCAGCGCTCGTTACCGCGGTTCCGTAAGATCCTGAAATCCATCCTGCGAGATGCCGAGTCGGGTGCCGATACGGCCATCTGGCTTGCAGCTGAGCGTCCGCCGCAGCCGGAAGAAGAGTTG
>JALRHE010000046.1 GCA_023253235.1 Steroidobacteraceae bacterium | reverse complement strand
CGAGGAATCGCCGTCACGGCAACGCCAACATCCGACCTTGCTCGCGACGGCTGGCGCACTCCATTGCGCACTCGGCCGTCATGCCGATGCGGTGGACATACTCGATCCACTAACTCGCTCGGGCCGTGTCGACGAAATGCCTTGGGTGAATCTCGCCACGTCGCAGCGAGAGCTCGGCGCCGAGAGCGCAGCTCTCGCTTCCTTGCGCGAGGCCTGCGACATCAATCCCGACAATGCGCGTGCCCAAGCGGATCTCGCCGGGCTGCTGCTGTCATTGGGTCGATCGGCGGAAGCACTCGACGTCGCCGACGCATTTCTCGAGCGTCATCCCGAAGATCGACAGTTGCTCGCCATAGCCGCGCTCGCACTGCAGGAGCTCGACCGCGCGGATGAGGCTCGCGAAATCTGCGATCTCGACTCGATGGTCGAGATCGTGGATCGCGATGAGCTCGACCTGCCGCCCGGCTTGCTGCAGGAGCTCGCGCAACATCTCAGTACTGAGCCCTCCTTGCTGTCGTCCCCGCTGAGCAAGGCCACGCGCGGAGGCAGTCAAACGGGCGAGCTCGAACCCGCCTCGCACCCCGGTCTGCTCGCCATCGAAGCTTGGGTCAAATCTTTGCTGCCAGCCGAGCTACGCGCCTGGCGTTGGTGGGCCACCGTCCTTGAGGCAGGCGGACGTCAATTGCCGCACATCCACCCGCGCAGTAGTTGGAGCGGCGTCTTCTACGTTGCGCTACCCGACGAGTTGCAACGACTCGATCCATCGTCGGGCGCCTTGGAGTTCGGCACGCCACCCTCGCACCTACGTCTGCGCTCGCATCCGCCGACCCGCATCGTGGCACCGATGCCCGGGCGCCTCGTGACCTTTCCTTCGCACCTATGGCATCGAACATTGGATTTCGGCGCCACAGGGCGGCGCATCAGCGTCGCATTCGATGCGGTTGATCAGGACAGCGGCGTCTGAGGTAGGCTAGTCCCATGAAAAACTGGGATGTGATCGTGATCGGTGCCGGCTCCGCCGGTCTTCCTCTCGCCATCAAGGCAGCTGAACGCGGCGCCAAGGTACTGCAACTCGAGGCGGACTATCGCATCGGCGGCACCTTGCACTGGTCCTCAGGCCAGATCAGCGCGGCGGGCACCCGGCTGCAGCGCAGCGTCGGTATCGACGACAGTCCCGATGAACATTTTCGCGATGCCCAGCGCATCGCCAAAGACAGCATCGACCCCATCGTGCTGCGTACCTTCGTCGATCATGCAGCCGGTCTCATCGATTGGCTGATGGATATCGGCTTTCAACCGGCGCCCGGCACACCGGTTGCGGGTGAGGCACATGAGGCCTACTCGACCCGACGATATCTTTGGGGAACCCGACAGGCGATCTCGATCCTCGACGTGCTTCGACCCGTGCACGAGAAGTGGGTCAAGGCCGGCGGTATCGAATTGCGCCTGCAACATCGCATGACGGAACTGCTCACCGATGCGCGCGGCGCCGTCATCGGCGTCAAGGCCAACACGCCAAATGGCGAGGTGGAGTTTCGCGGCAAGAACGTGGTTCTGGCGTCGGGTGGTTATGCTGCCAATCCCGAGCTGTGGGCCAAGCACACGCCGAAGGCACCGCTCTGCTCCTATACCAACCCGTATTCGCGCGGTGATGGTCTGAAAGCCGCCTCGACACTCGATGCACGTATCGATCGCGGCGACTATTTTTTGAATACCTTCGCAGGCTATCTCGAGGATGCTACCGACCCGACGAGCGGTCGTTTCCTGCTGCTCTCGCCGGGCGCGCGCAAGGTGTGGGAGATCTTCGTGGATCGGCGTGGTCGTCGCTTCATGCAAGAAGATCATCCGAGCATCGATTACCGCGAGCGCGCCTTGTTTTCACAACCTGGCACGGCGATGCACATCATTCTCGATGAGGGCATCCTGCAGAATGCCGCGCCACTGACACTCGAAGACGCAGCCACCTATCGCGCCCGCTTCGGTCGTCATCCCGCCTTCATCAAGGCTCGTACCATCGACGAGCTCGCACGCAAGCTGGATGTCCCAGTCGGCAATCTGCGAAAGACGATCGCACAGTACAACCGCGCGGTCGATGCCGAGCTCGATCGCGAGCAAGGCAAGCAGTTTTTGATCCGTCGCATCGAGAAAGCACCGTATTACGCCATCAAGGCACAGGGCATCACGGTCGTGAGCCCCGCGGGCCTCACAGTCGACAAACAGTTGCGCGTATTGAATCGCGCCGGCAAGCCCATCAAGAATTTGTATGCTGCGGGCGAAGTACTCGGCTTCGGTCGCACTTCGGGCAACGCCTATGTCGGCGGTTTGTCGCTGACACCGGCACTCACCTTCGGCAAGTTGCTCGGCGAAAAACTGCTGTCTTGGTAAGGTCGGCAGGTTGCACCTGCCGACGCAGTACGCACCGTCCTTAGGCGTTGCGCCCGAGGACGATCTCCTGCAACGCCGGCAACAGGCGTTTGCGCGCATCGTCGAAACTGACCGCCGATAGCGCAAACCGCACCGCCAAGGCCGCCACGGCTTCACCGTCGACGATCACGGGTACCGCGATGCTGCCTTGCTCCGTCAGTCGCAACGGGCGTGTCGCGCGGGCGTAACCGCGCTCGCGCATAGCAGCGATATCGCGATCGAGTGCGACGCGATCGGGCCACAGGCTGATCGTCTCTTCGGACCGATTCGGCCAGAGATGTTCCAACAGCGTCTCGCGCACTCGCGGACTCGAGAAGGCGATGATCGCCCGCCCCGAGGCCGTCGTGAGCACGGGCACGTGCATGCCGCGCTCAAAATATTCCACCGCAAAACCGCTCTCGCGATCGGTCGAATCTTCGATGAACAATTCGGGAAAGCGCGGTGTCATCAGGCTCATCGGCCATTGCACACGCGCGGAGGAGTTATGCATCGCACGCCGGATCGGCTCCAACCGTTCGGTCGTGGCATCGAAACCGTGACTCAGCATCGTCGCCTTGAGCGTGAGTTGATAGCGGCGATTGGGCAATCGGACGACAAACTCAGTGGCCTCGAGCGTCGCGAGGCAGCGGTTGACGGTCGTACGGGCGAGACGCAACCGCTGGCTTAAGGCCGCCGTCGTGAGCGGACCATAGCGGTTGAGTACTTGAATGAGCTCCAAACCACGCAACAGCACGCGCACCGGGGTGGGATGCCCCGGCGGCATGCGATGCGTTCCTGCAGGGGCGCCAGTGTTATTGCTGCCCTGATCCTCGTCCATCATCTCTCTCGGCTGGCGGCCTTCGCGGCCGCCGCCTACTTTAGCCTATCGTCATAACGATATGCTCATTCCGCGGCGCTTTCGACCTCGCCAACGGACGATTCCTCGGATTCTCCGCCGGTGATACCACCGACGTCCCCAAATCCGCGGGAACTGTCGTCCGCCTTGCGACGACGATGAGCATGGGCCGCAAAGCCCGTACCCGCCGGAATCAGCCGACCGACGATGACGTTTTCCTTCAAGCCGCGCAGATCGTCCTTGAGACCGCGAACCGCAGCCTCGGTGAGGACGCGGGTGGTTTCCTGGAACGATGCCGCCGAGATGAACGACTCGGTGGCGAGCGACGCCTTGGTGATGCCGAGCAGCACCGGAGCGAACGACGCCTGCTCTTTGCTGTCGGCAGCCATGCGATCGTTGATATCGAGCGCACGCGACCGATCGAGCTGCTCACCCTTGAGCAACGGCGTCTCGCCGGCGTTGGTGACCTCCGCCTTACGCAGCATCTGTCGGATGATGACTTCGATGTGCTTGTCGTTGATCTTCACGCCCTGCAGACGGTAGACGTCCTGGATTTCGCGGACGAGGTAGTTCGCCAAGGCCTGCACGCCCTGCAGTCGCAGGATGTCGTGCGGGTTCGGCTCGCCGTCGGCGATGACTTCGCCGCGGGTGACCTGCTCGCCCTCGAAGACGTTGAGCTGACGCCACTTCGGGATCAACTCTTCGTACTTCTCGCCATGCTCGTCCGTGATCACGAGACGACGCTTGCCCTTGGCATTGTAGCCGCGCCGTTTCTCTGCCGATCGATTATAGCACGATACGCAAAGATTCCCGGCGATAATTCGCAGTGAAGTCCTGTGACAGCGCGAGCAAATCTGCGAA
>JALRHE010000016.1 GCA_023253235.1 Steroidobacteraceae bacterium | reverse complement strand
TGATGGTGCAGTACTGCGTGACGGTGGAAGAACGTGCCACGACCAGAATCCTGACCCGAGATGCGAACGGCGAAGCCCTCTTCAAGCAAGCTCGCATACGCCAGCGTTTCGGCGCAGCCCCAATCGAGCGGCAGTTCGCCCGCGATCATCTTGGCGCGATTGACCATGACCTGCTGCACGCGCGGGTGCAGCGAGAATCCATTCGGGAGTTGGGTGATGCGCTCACCTAGCGCCTTCAGGCGCTTGACCTCGACACCCGAATGCACGCGGGCTGCCCAGTCGACCTGCATGTAGGGCGCCCAGTTGACCGTGTATTTATTGCCGATCATGCCGAGCGAGGCGCGAGCCTGCGGCCGGCCCTCATCAAGCCCCGTGCGGTACTGCTCGACGAGTGCATCGGCATCGGCCAGCGACAACACACCCTCCGCTACCAAGCGCTCTGCGTAGAGTTTGCGCGTCGTCGGATGCTTACGGATGACGCTGTACATCACCGGCTGCGTGGCCGCGGGTTCGTCGGCTTCGTTATGACCGAGGCGCCGATAGCAGACGAGATCGATCACGACATCCTTGTGGAAGCGTTGGCGATAACGCATCGCGAGGCGTGCCACGAACACCACTGCCTCAGGATCGTCGCCGTTGACGTGGAAGATCGGCGCTTCGAGCATCTTGGCGACGTCGGAGCAATACATCGTCGAGCGCATGTCTTCGGGCTTCGAGGTCGTGAAACCCACCTGGTTATTCACGACGAGGTGGATCGTGCCACCGGTGTAGTAACCACGCGCCTGCGACAGTTGCAGCGTTTCCATGACGACGCCCTGACCGCCGAAGGCCGAATCGCCGTGAATGAGCAGCGGCACGACGCGCTCACCGACCGAGTCGTTGCGACGTTCCTGACGCGCACGCACCGACCCCTCGACGACCGGATTCACGACTTCGAGGTGTGACGGATTGAATGCCAATCCGACGTGGACGTTACCGCCGGCGGTACGCAAGTCTGCCGAGAAACCCTTGTGGTACTTCACGTCGCCCGAGCCCTTGATCTGGCTCAGGTCATATTTACCCTCGAACTCGGAGAACAGATCTTTCGGCGATTTGCCGAGCACGTTCACGAGCACGTTGAGGCGGCCGCGATGCGCCATGCCGATGACGAACTCTTCGGCACCGAGCGAACCGCCGGTCTGCACGAGATCATCGAGTAGCGGGATCAGCGACTCACCGCCTTCCAAAGAAAAGCGCTTCTGGCCGACATACTTGGTATGCAAGTAACGCTCGAGACCCTCGGCAGCCGTCAACTGCCAAAGAATGTTTCGACGCTCTTCGGCAGAAAACTTGTGCGTGACGCGCCCCATCTGGAATTCGTCCTGCAACCAGAGACGCTCGTCGGTATTCGATACGTGCGCGAACTCAGCACCGACGGTACCGCAGTACACCTGATTCAGGGTCTGCAGGATCTCGCGCAAGGTTGCGCGCTTGGGGATACCCGCGGTGCGACTGCCGGTGTGAAACACCGAACCAAGATCGGCATCCGAGAGGCCAAAGTAAGCGAGGTCGAGCACCTTCGGACGCTCGCGACGAGTCAATCCGAGCGGATCCAGATTGGCGACCAGATGACCACGATTGGCGTAGATCTGTACGAGGCGCGCGACCGCGCCCTGCTTGCCACCCTCGTCAACCAGATCGCCGCCGCCCGCAGCGACGGGGGCACCAAAGTCACGCGCGAACTTGGCGCGCTGTGCGATGCCACTTTGGATCGACCGGTGGAAGGCCTCTGCCCCGCTCGTTCCGCGCGGCAGCTTCGAGAAGTACTCGCGCCAACGTGCATCGACGCTGGCCGGGTCAGTCAAAAACTGTTCGTAGAGAGCTTCGACGTAATCGGCGTTGCCGCCGTGCAAAGGAGATGATTCGAGCAAATCGCTGCGCGTTGCGCCCATGGAAGGAAAGACCCCCGAAAAACCATCGAAAAAACTCGCGTAGTTTAACGGATTCAGCGCAGCGGCGCCCGATTCAGCAGCTTGGTTTAAGGGTAGTGGCGCCCCCGGCCGGAGTTGAACCGACGACCTTGGAGTGCGACGCGGATCGAAGTCGCTTGAGGTAGTGGCGCCCCCGGCCGGAGTTGAACCGACGACCTACCGCTTAGGAGGCGGTCGCTCTATCCACTGAGCTACGGGGGCAGCAACCGCAACTAGATAAAATGGTGGAGCGGAGGAGGATCGAACTCCCGACCTTCGCATTGCGAACGCGACGCTCTCCCAGCTGAGCTACCGCCCCACACGAGGGCGCGGATTCTAGCACCGACGACCGCCAATACCGATACCTTCTGGATCAGTAGACGAATGACCGCCATGCGGTCAGTAGCGCAGGGTCACCACCGATGGCGGCCCGAAGCGGGTGACGTTCACCACAAACAGGGCGTCGTACTCTTCGTCTGCTAGCGAAACCGTAGTCGAACCGCGAGTCAATTTATCGATGATCACT
>JALRHE010000421.1 GCA_023253235.1 Steroidobacteraceae bacterium | reverse complement strand
AGATGGTGGTGTTCGGTGCGAAGGATGCCAAGCACACCATCACGGTGTTCACCGACATCGATTGCGGCTACTGCCGCAAACTTCATTCGGAGATGTCCGAGTACAACAAACTCGGCATCCGCGTTCGCTATCTCTACTACCCGCGCATGGGGCCGGATTCCGAAGGTTGGGACAAGGCCCAAGCCGTCGCCTGTGCGACCAACAAGACCGATGCCATGACGCGCGCGAAGCGCGGTGAATCGGTCAAAAGCAGCAAGTGCAACGCTGCGTCGATCGTTCAGCGCGACTACGAGTTGGGTCAGGAAATCGGTTTACGCGGAACGCCCGCCATCATTCTCGAAGATGGGGAATTGCTGGCCGGCTATGTGCCGCCGGCCATGCTGATTCGTCGTCTGGAGCCGCCTGCGGCTCAGCGCTGAGGCAGCGCTTCCGTCAGCGTTCGAGCAGATTCAGTTTTCCGGGCTTGCCATCCCAGTCTTTGGCGTCACCCGGTGCGTCTTTCTTTTCGGTGATCACGGGCCACTTGCGTGACAGTTCGGCGTTCAGTTCCTTGAAGGACTCCTGCCCGGAGGGCAACTCGTCTTCGGAATAGATCGCCTCGGCCGGGCACTCAGGCTCGCAGAGCGTGCAATCGATGCACTCATCGGGATCGATGACGAGGAAGTTCGGGCCCTCGTGGAAACAATCCACCGGACACACCTCCACACAATCCATGTACTTGCACTTGATGCAGTTCTCGGTAACGACGAACGTCATGGGCAACCCCGATCTAAGCTGAAGGCGAGACTCTAAACCCGCCGGTCTATATCCGTGAAGTGGTGGCGCTCGACGCCCGCTGCCCGGTCCTCGAAGAATCGGCGCAGGGCGAACTCCGTACTCGCAAACGCGATGTCGTCCCAAGGCATATCTGCCTCGGAAATCATGCGGGCTTCGAGGCTTTCGGTACCTGCACCGATCTCGGGCGAACGCAGCTTGGCGCGAAAAAACACGTGCACTTGATGCGCATGCAAAATGTGCACGACCGCCAGCAGCGAGCCGATTTCCACATTCGCCAGTGCTTCTTCGTACGACTCGCGTGCGGCTGCTTGCTGCAGGGTTTCGTTGTTTTCCATGAATCCCGCAGGGAAGGTCCAGTATCCATGGCGAGGCTCTATGGCTCGACGGCACATGACGATACGTCCGTGCTCATCCTCGGGGATACAGCCCACGACGAGCTTGGGATTTTGGTAATGGACCGTGTGGCAGGCAGGGCACACGTGGCGTGGCAGGTGCTCTCCCTCGGGGATACGCACCACCACGGCGGTGCCACAATTGCTGCAGTAGTTCATGAATGATCAGGTGGTGCCGGGAGAGGGAATCGAACCCACACTCTGTCACCAGAACCGGATTTTGAGTCCGGCGCGTCTACCAGTTCCGCCATCCCGGCTGAGGATGTCCGCGCATTATACGTGAAAGCGAGCCCGTGCTTGCCTAACATGCGCGCGATGCGTGCCTCAGACTTCGATTTCGACCTCCCGGCGGAGCTCATCGCCCAGTTTCCGCTGCCCGACCGGACGGCATCACGCCTGCTGGTCGTCGACGGCAAGTCGGCCAATTGGCGAGATGCCGAGTTCCGCGAACTAGGCCAATGGCTCCGGCCGGGGGATCTGCTCGTTTTCAACGATACCCGCGTGATCCCGGCGCGTTTGCACGGTCGAAAGCCGACCGGTGGCAGCGTCGAGATGCTGCTTGAGCGTGCACTCGAGGGGCGTCAGGCGTTACTGCACATGCGAGCGAGCAAGCCGCTGCGAGACGGTTCGCTCGTCGAGACCGCAGGGGGACCGCTGCGGGTGTTGGGCCGACAGGAAGATCTGTTCCGAGTCGAGTTGCCCGAGCCTGCGCTCGCATTCTTCGGTCGGCATGGGGAGATTCCGCTCCCGCCCTACATTGCGCGCGAGACGGTTGCCGACGATACCGAGCGTTATCAGAGCGTTCTCGCCAAAGTGCCGGGTGCCGTAGCAGCGCCGACGGCAAGTTTGCACTTCGATCATGCGCTGCTCGAGCAACTCGCCGCGGCGGGCATCGAACGCGCGACGATCACCTTGCACGTCGGAGCGGGCACTTTCCAGCCGCTGCGCAGCGACAACATCGACGAGCATGTCATGCACGCGGAATATGCGGAAATCCCAGCAGAAACCGCCACTACCATCGCACGCGTTCGTGCCGCCGGGGGGCGGGTGATTGCGGTCGGAACTACGGTCGTGCGCGCGCTCGAGTCGGCTGCCATGGCTTCCGCGAACGGCGTCATCAATGCGTGGTCGGGTGAGACTCGCATCTTCATCCGGCCGGGCCATCGCTTTCTTGCGATCGACGCGCTGATCACGAACTTCCACTTGCCCAAATCGACCTTGCTGATGTTGGTGAGCGCCTTTGTCGGTCGCGAGACGATGCTCGCCGCCTATGCGCACGCAATCAACCAGCGCTATCGCTTCTTCAGTTACGGTGATGCCATGTTGCTGACCCCCGCCGAGATTGCGCATCCATGAGCGCGAATCGCCCCAACTCGAATCGCTTGAGTTTCGAATGTATCGCTACCGATGGCGCAGCCCGTCGCGGTCGCGTTCACGCGCGTCACGGCAGCATCGAAACACCGGCCTTCATGCCCGTGGGTACTTACGGCACGGTGAAAGCGATGACGCCGGAGGAACTGACGGGCCTCGGTGCCGAAATCATCCTCGGCAACACGTTCCACCTCATGTTGCGACCAGGTCCCGACGTCGTGTCCGAGCTCGGCGGCCTGCATCGCTTCATGAATTGGTCGAAGCCCATCCTGACGGATTCCGGCGGGTTTCAGGTCTTCAGTCTCGCCAAGCTTCGCAAGATCGATGAAGAGGGCGTGCGGTTCCGATCGCCGATCGACGGCAGTGAAGTGCGTTTAACGCCCGAGAGTTCCATGGATGTGCAGCGCGCCCTGGGCTCGGACATCGTGATGATGTTCGATGACTGCACGGCGTGGCCCGCGACTCACGACCAGGCGCGCCTGTCGATGGAGCGCTCGATGCGCTGGGCCGTGCGATGCCACCGTCATTATTATGGCGGTGGTGCTGACGGTTCGGCTCCCGTTCCCGGGGATCTCTTTGGCATAGTGCAGGGCGGTATGTATGGCGATCTGCGCCTGGAGTCTCTGCGTTCTTTGATGAAGCTCGATTTGCCCGGGCTTGCGGTCGGAGGTCTTGCGGTCGGTGAGCCCGAGCCCGAGCGGCTGCGAGTGCTTGAGGAGCTCGTGCCGCACATGCCGACCGATCGGCCGCGCTATCTCATGGGGGTGGGTCGACCTGAGGACATCGTCGCCGCGGTTGCCCGTGGCATCGACATGTTCGATTGCGTCATGCCGACCCGCCACGCCCGCAACGGGCACCTATTCACCTCGACCGGGGTCATCAACATCCGCAACGCCGCGCATCAGCGGGATCCGAACCCGATCGACCCTGCCTGCGGCTGCTACACCTGTCGGCACTACTCCCGCGCCTACCTGCGCCATCTGGATCGGTGCAACGAGATACTGGGATCTCGACTCAACACCATCCATAACCTGTATTTCTACCTCGATCTCATGCGCCAGATTCGCGCGGCCATCGAGGCGGGGCAATTTGCGGCCTTTGTCCGGGATTTCCTCGACCGACGGCGGCCCGGGGCGCCTGTGGCATAATCCGCGGCCTTTTTCGCCGCCTTTGCAGGACAGGAGACGAACATGAACGGATTGATCCCCGAAGCCTATGCCCAAGCGGGTGGTGCGGCTCCCGGCGGCCAGCTCGCCCCTTTGTTGATGATGGTGCTCTTCATCGTCATTTTTTACTTCCTGTTGATCCGTCCGCAGCAAAAGAAGGCCAAGGAGCATCAGGCCATGCTTGGCAAGCTTTCCTCGGGTGATGAGGTTCTGACGGCCGGCGGCATCGTCGGCAAGATCGTCGAGGTCAGCGACGGCTTCGTCACGCTTGAAATCGCCAAGGACGTCCACATCAAGGTGCAGAAGTTCCAAGTGAGCTCACTGGTGCCGAAGGGCACGTTGAAGGGCGGTTAAGTCATGCTTGAATTCCCGCGTTGGAAGTACGCGATCGTCGCGATCGTCCTTGTTTTTGCTGCTCTGTTCGCGTTGCCGAACGTGTTCGGCGAAGACGCTGCGTTGCAGGTGGCACGCAAGGATCGTGAGGCTATCTCCGAAGAGAGCCGTGCGTCGGTCGAGACTCTGTTACGCGGGAGCGGAGTGACGGTATCGCGCAGCTACGTCGACAACGGTCGATTGATGCTGCACTTCGACGAAGTTCCAGAGCAGCTCAAGGCTCGCGATCTGGTCAACGAGCAGCTCGCCAAGGAATATGTCACGGCACTCTCGTTCGCTTCTCGCGCGCCCGACTGGTTGCGCAACCTCGGCTTGCGACCCATGCCCCTTGGTCTCGATCTGCGCGGTGGTCTGTATCTGCTTTACCAAGTGGATGTCGATGGTGCCGTCAATCAGCTGCTCGAGGTCTATGAACAGGATCTGCGCCGCGCGCTCGCGCAGGCGAACGTGGCGTTCACGGACGTGCAGCAGGTCACCGAAGACAGCATTAAGCCGAACGGTATGCGCGTGTCCTTGGCACCAGGCGCCGATGCAGAGGCTGCGCGTGAAGTGCTGCGACGCGTGTTGCCGGATCTGGTGCCGACCGAAGTGGCGACGTCGAACGGCCCCGCTCTGCAGGTGGTGTTGAGTGCCGCTCAAATCAAAGAGCGACAGGACTACGCGATCTCACAAAATCTCACCACGATTCGTAATCGTGTCAACGAACTCGGTGTCTCCGAGCCGGTCGTGCAGCGTCAAGGTATCGATCGTATCGCCGTGCAGTTGCCGGGCGTGCAGAACTCCGCCGAGGTCAAAGATATCCTCGGCAAAGTGGCGACCTTGGAGTTCCGCTTGGTCGATATCCAAAACAGCGTGTCGGATGCGGTGCAGCGTGGTCGGGCTCCGATCGGATCCAAGCTTTACGAAACCCGCGATGGTCAGCCAACCCTCCTGAAGCGCGACATCATCGTCACCGGCGATCAGTTGGTTGATGCCGTGACGGCCGCAACCGACTCGGGTCCGGGTGTGTCCGTGAAGCTCGACAGCAGCGGCGGTGAGGAGATGCTGCGCACGACGCGCGCGAACCTCGGTAAGCCGATGGCGGTCGTGTTCATCGAGCAACGTCGTGAAGAAGTCGAGGTGGCCGGCGAAAAGATCGTTCGCGACATCAAAGACGAGAAGGTCATCAACACGGCGACCATCCAAGGTGTCTTCTCGAACAACTTTCAGATCACGGGCCTCGGTACCAACGAAGCGCGTGAGCTTGCGTTGCTGCTGCGTGCAGGTGCGCTCGCAGCGCCCATCTTCGTCATCGAAGAGCGCGTCGTAGGTCCGGGTCTCGGCAAGGAAAACATCGATAAGGGCGTGACGGCGCTGATGATCGGCATGGGACTGCTGTTCATTTTCATGCTCGCTTACTACAAAGTTTTCGGTCTTGTCGCGAATATCGTTTTGCTCGCGAACGTGGTGCTGCTCGCGGCCTTGCTGACGGCCTTCAAGGCCGCCTTGTCGTTGCCGGGTATCGCCGGCATCGTGCTCACCGTCGGTATGGCGGTGGACGCCAACGTGCTGATCTACGAGCGCATCCGCGAAGAGATTCGCAACGGTGTGACGCCGCAGACCGCCATCGCCAAGGGCTTCGAGAAAGCCTTCTCGGCCATTGCCGATTCCAACATCACCACCTTGATTGCCGGCATCGTGCTGTGGGCTTTCGGTACCGGCGCCATCCGTGGTTTCGCTGTGGTTCTGTCGTTGGGTATCGCTACTTCCATGTTTACGGCCCTGCTCGGTAGCCGTGCGTTGCTGACCCTGATGTACGGCGGTAGCCGTCGTCCCGAGCGCTTGTCCATCTGATCGCCGTCACGAGGAAAACTTCATGGAATTTTTCAAGAGCAACTCGTCGGTCGGCTTCATGCGTGCTCGCAAGATCGCGTATGCCATCTCCGCGATCATGTTCGTCGTCTCGATTGGCGCGCTGGTCTTCAAGGGTTTGAATTTCGGCGTGGATTTCACCGGTGGTGTCACCATCGAGGCGAAATTCACCCAACAGGCACAGCCGGAGGCCCTGCGTCGCAGCTTCGAGGTGGCGGGTTTCGAAGATGTGCAGGTTCAGAACTTCGGTTCCTCGCGCGACATCGCCATTCGCTTGCCACCGCCCTCGGGTGAAACGGCTGATGTCATTCGTGCTCGCGTCGAGGCTGTGTTGCTCGCTGCTGATCCGAAAGTCGTGATCAGTCGCGCCGAGATCGTCGGGCCTCAGGTCGGTGTCGAACTTCGCAATTCGGCCATCGTCGCCCTCATCAGCACGCTCATTCTGATCTTCATCTACGTTTTCCTGCGATTCCACGCGTGGCAGTTGTCGGCAGGCGCGATCTTTGCGGCGATCCACGACCCGATCATCGTGCTCGGGTTCTTTGCGCTCACCGGCATGGTGTTCGATCTGTCTGTGGTTGCGGCTTTGCTCGCTGTCATCGGTTATTCGCTTAACGACACCGTGGTGGTTTTCGATCGTATTCGCGAGCGTTTCGAGGTGAACAAGCGCATGGAGCCGTTCATGGTGCTCGACCAATCGGTCAATCAGACGCTCTCGCGTACGATCATGACGAGCTTGACGACCTTGATCGTCGTCGTCGTGCTGTTGCTGCTCGGTGGTCCGGTGCTGCAGAGTTTTTCGGCGGCGCTGGTCGTCGGCATCCTCATCGGCACTTACTCGTCGATCTACATCGCTGCCGCCGTCGCGCTCGATGCAGGTCTGACCGCCGAGAGCCTCTTCCCGACCCGCAAGAAGCTCGCCATCGACGACATGCCCTGAGGGTGTAGCCCTCAGGCGCCTTGCCCCCCTACAATCGGGCGCAACATCCCGAGGGGGGCAGATCATGAACTGGCGCATCAAGCCGCTTGACGACATCCTGGCCAACGCTGAACGTCGGAGCCTCAAGCGCTCCCTCGGTGGCTTCCAACTCACCATGATGGGCGTCGGTGCCATCATCGGTACCGGTATCTTCGTGTTGACCGCCGAGGCTGCGCAGAAAGCGGGTCCCGGCATGATGGTGTCGTTCATCATCGCGGGCTTCGTTTGCGCGGTCGCTGCGCTCTGCTACGCCGAGCTCGCCTCGATGGTGCCGGTCTCTGGCTCCGCATACACCTATAGTTACGCGGTCATGGGCGAAGTCGTCGCCTGGGTCGTCGGTTGGGCTCTCGTACTCGAATACGCCGTGGCGGCGAGTGCGGTCTCGGTTGGATGGTCCAATTATTTCGTCGGTCTCATGGATCGCAGTCTCGGCATCTCGATACCCGAGGAGTTCACTCGCGGGCCGTATGCGGGTGGCGTGATGAACGTGCCAGCGGCGGCGATTGCGCTGCTCGTGACCTCCTTGCTGATCGTCGGTACGCGCGAAAGCGCAACGGTCAACGCGGTACTCGTGGCCATCAAGGTTGCCGCCCTGACGCTGTTCGTCTTCCTGGCTTTGCCCGTGATCAACGGCGACAACTTCGAGCCGTTCGCACCGAACGGATTTTGGGACGCCACGGGCCTTGGTATCGCAGGAGCTGCGGCTTCGATTTTCTTTGCCTACGTGGGTTTCGATGCGGTCTCCACCGCCGCGGAAGAAACCGAGAATCCGCAGCGCAACATCCCGATCGGTTTGATCGGCAGCCTCGCGATCTGCACGATTTTCTACATGCTCGTGGCCGCCGGTGTGATCGGTTCGGTCGGCGCTCAGCCGGTGCTCGATGCGGCGGGTCGTGCGATCTCGCCGGGCAGCCCGGAATTCGCAGCGGTGTGCGCGCTCCCCGAGAACGCGCAGTCGGTCGCTTGCAGCCGTGAGCCGCTGGCGTTTGTGCTTGAGCTCTTAGGTTGGGACAAGGTGTCGCAGTTGATTGGTCTGGCCGCGTTCCTGGCGTTGCCGTCGGTCATCCTGATGATGCTCTTCGGTCAGACCCGTATCTTCTTCGTGATGGCGCGTGATGGACTCCTGCCGGCGGCTAACACACTGACCAAGGTGCACCCGAAGTTCCATACGCCGTACGTCGTGACGATCATCACGGGTGTGGCGGTCACTGTGTTTGCGTCCTTCTTCCCGGTGGGAGTGCTCGCGGATATCGCCAACAGTGGCACGCTGTTCGCGTTCATGGCGGTCTCTGTCGGTGTGCTGATCCTGCGTGTGCGTGAGCCGAATCGTCACCGACCGTTCAGCACGCCGGCGGTGTGGGTGGTTGGTCCGTTGGCGTTGCTCGGTTGTGGCTTCCTGTTCTTCTCGTTGCCGCCGTCGACACAGCTCACCTTCGTCTACTGGAGTCTTGCCGGCTTGGCGCTGTACTTCCTCTACGGCTTCCGCAACAGCCCGCTCGCGCGTTCGAAGAAGTGATCGACGCGCATGGCTGAGTCTGATCCGAAGCTCGCCAATCGCATCCTGATCGGTCTCGTGGTGGGCGCCCTTGCGGGCGCCCTCACGTTGATCGTGGGTGCCGAAGTGCCCGCTGTGCTAGAGGGTGCGCAAGCGCTCTCGGTGGCGATCTTCGATCCGCTCGGTCAGATCTTTCTGCGGCTACTGTTTTTCGTGGTGATGCCGTTGGTCTTTGCATCACTGGCCGCGGGTGTCGTGCAACTCGGTGACCTTTCGCGTCTCGGTCCGCTGTCGGCGCGCACGTTCACGTTGTTCTTCCTCAACATGTCGATTGCCTGCGTGCTCGGCCTCGTCATGATGAACGTGCTGCAACCTGGGGCCGCTCTGGATCCCGACACGCAAGCTCGATTGGTTAGCGCGTACGGTGGCGATAGTGAAAAACTGATCGAGCGCCACGCCGAACAGCCGCCCATGAGTCTGCAGACCGTTGTCGACATGTTCATGCCGCGTAATCTCATCGGTGCGATCACGGGCAATCAGCGCGGCACCCTCGGTGAAGTGCTGCCGCTGATCTTGTTTGCGATCTTGTTGGGGGCGGCGGCCATTCGAGTCGGTGGACGCCGGCGTGAGCAACTGCAGTCGGGGCTTGAGCTCGTCGCCGAACTGATGACCGGTATCGTGCAGTTCGCTTTGCGAATCGCACCCTATGCCGTTCCGGCGATGATCTACAGCGTCGTGGTCAAGATCGGTTGGGACATCCTCATCGCGCTCGGTCTTTTCGTCATCGGCTGTCTGGTCGTGATGTTGGTACATCTCTTCGGCACGATGTCGCTGTGGCTGAAACTGTTCTCGCGCTATTCACCGATGCAGTTCTGGCGCGCGATCCGCCCTGTGCTCGTGACGGCCTTTTCGACGAGCTCAAGCAGCGCGACTTTGCCCGCGGCACTTGCATCGGCGCGCGGTGATCTCGGTATCAAGCCGACGACGGCGGGTTTCGTACTGCCGCTCGGCACCACCATGAACATGGCAGGTACCGCCCTTTATGAGGGTTGCGTGGTGCTTTTCGTGGCTCAGGTATTTGGCATTCATCTCGACTTTGCCCAGCAGACCACGCTGTTGCTGCTTGCCGTGCTGGGCGCTGTAGCGGCGGCCGGTATCCCGGGTGGCTCTTTGCCGATCATCGCGGGTCTCTTGATCACTTTCGGTGTGCCCGCTGAGGGGATTGGTATCGTCCTCGGTGCCGATCGCTTGCTCGACATGACTCGAACCATGGTCAACGTCGGTGCTGACATGGTGACGACGGCGGTCGTCGATAGTCTCGAGCGCAAAGCCGCCGGAGAGTAGGCCTATGAACGCCGTGCCCCGTTGGCAAGCATGGGTTCCGTTGTTGGGTCTGGCGCTCGGCGTGTTCGGTAGCAGACTCCCGGAGTCGATCGCCGTTGCCTCGACCGTGTCTGTGTTGGTTTTCGTCGTTTTGGCCGCGGTGTATCACGCCGAGGTCATCGCTGAGCGGGTAGGCGAGCCCTACGGCACGCTGGTGCTCGCTGTCGCGGTCACCATCATCGAGGTGGCGCTGATCATTTCTTTGATGCTGAGTGGTGATGGGCCGGTGCCCACGTTGGTACGTGACACGGTGTTTGCCGCCGTGATGATCATCATCACCGGTATGGTCGGACTGTGTCTGCTATCGGGCGCCTTGTTGCATGGCGAGCAGACCTTTACGCGCCGTGGTGTGAGTGCGGCGCTCGCCACGCTCACGGCGTTATCGGTGCTGACTCTGGTACTGCCGAATTTCACCACCTCCGCGCCCGGTGGTGCCTACTCGATGCCGCAGTTGGCGTTCGTGGGCTTCGTATCGCTCGTGCTCTACGGTGCATTCGTCTTCATCCAGACGATCAAGCACCGCGATTATTTTCTGGATGAAATCCACGAGAAAATCTTGGCCGAGACTTCTGCCCTGTCCGATGGCAAAGCACCGGCGGTACACGTCGAGCGTGCGCCGCTAGGGTGGACCTTCGTCGCGTTGGTGCTGGCGCTAGTGGCCGTCGTCTTGTTGGCAAAAGCGCTCGCGCCGGGTCTCAATAGTCTAGCCCGCTCGATCGGTGCGCCAGTGGCAGCGGCGGGTGTATTCATCGCAGCCTTGGTGCTATTGCCCGAGAGTATTGCGGCTTTTCGCGCCGCTCGTGCCAACCGTTTGCAGACGAGCATGAATCTCGCGCTAGGTTCGGCACTGGCCTCGATTGGTCTGACGATTCCGACGCTCGCCGTCATCTCGATCGTGATGGGATGGACGCTGGAGCTCGGCTTGGGCCCCAAAGAAATCGTGCTGCTCGGCTTGTCGCTGCTGGTCTGTACCCAGTCGTTCAGTACCGGCAGAACCACGGTGCTGCAGGGCGCCGTGCATCTGGTGATCTTCGCGGTCTACCTTTTTACGACCATCGTTCCTTAGGTCGTCGTCCGATAAGGGACGGCTCAACCCTCGCGCAGGGCGTCGGTGAGATGCGGCTTGCAGAGCGCGACTAGCGCGTCGTAAACCTTCGGTGAGCCGGCGATGATATTGCCGCCTTGCGTGTATTCGCCCCCGCTCAAGGTGCCGACGCGACCGCCGGCCTCTTCGATCAGCAGCGTTCCGGCCGCCGTATCCCAAGGACCGAGTCCGATCTCGAAGAAACCGTCGGTGCGCCCAGCGGCGACGTAGGCGAGATCGAGTGCCGCGGAGCCCGGGCGACGTACGCCGGCGCTAGCGATCATCACGTCCTTGAGCATCGCCATGTACGCATCGAGATGTTGTGTGTTCGCACGATAAGGGAAGCCGGTGCCGATCAGCGCACCTTCGAGTCCGCGCAGATTCGTCACGCGAATGCGCCGGTTCTCGAGATGGGCGCCGTCGCCACGCGAGGTGGTGAAGACTTCCTGGCGCATCGGATCGTAGATGACCCCATGTTCCACCCGTCCACGAATGCGGCAGGCGATCGAGACACAAAACTGCGGAAAGCCGTGGATGAAGTTCGTCGTTCCATCGAGCGGATCGATCACCCACTCGAAGGGACTCGAGCCGATCGCGCCACTCTCCTCGCATAGGAAGGCGTGGTCCGGATATGCGCGACGGATGGTGGCGATGATCTCGGCCTCGGCAGCCCGGTCAACATCGGTCACGAAATCGTTACGACTCTTGCTCGAGATTTCGAGCGAATCGAGACGATTGAGGCTGCGGACGATGACCTCGGCCGCACGACGTGCTGCGCGTACGGCGATATTGAGTAATGGCTGCATGTTGGCAAAGAGCGATGGAAAACGCCGCTAGAATACCATGCGTGATACCTACCCCCGCTGACATCCGTGTCGTTCTCATCGAGACATCCCACCCCGGCAACATCGGGGCGGTGGCTCGCGCCATGAAAAATATGGGCCTCTCGCAGCTCGTACTCGTCCGGCCGCGCGAGTTTCCGCACAGCGAGGCCAGCGCGCGCGCCTCGGGCGCCACCGACGTGCTCGAACAGGCGAGGGTGGTAGATCGAATCGAGGATGGGCTCGCGGGCTGCGGCCTGGTGGTGGCGACCACGGCGCGTGATCGCGATCAAAACTTCCGAGTGCTCGACGTGCGCGATGCAGCGGCGCGTGTCGTCGAGGAGTCGGCTCGGGGCCCGGTTGCATTGATGTTCGGCAACGAACGCACGGGTCTCACCAATGCCGAGTTGTCGCTCGCGCATCTGCTGCTGCGTATCCCGGCTAATCCCGAATACGCCTCGCTGAATTTGGCGATGGCGGTGCAGTTGGTGACCTACGAGGTGTATCGCGCCCGCGGTGCTCGGCACGAATCGCCGCCGCCCACCGTCCCGCTGGCACCGGCGGACGATATGGAGCGTCTGTATGTGCACCTCGAGCAGGTGCTGCAGGAGATCGGTTTTCGCGATCGAACGGCGAGCGGTAAACATTTGATGGAACGCATCCGCCGGTTCATCAATCGCGCCGAACTCGATCAGAACGAGGCCAACATCATGCGTGGCATCCTCACGGCCATACAGAACAAGCGCCGTCAGGCAGGACCGCGCGAGTGACATTGCCGGCAGCACCGATATTTCTCGATCACGCGTCGACGACGCCTTGTGATCCTGAGGTCATCGATGTCATGCGTGATTGCCTCTCGGGTGATGCGGGCGTCGGTAATCCCGCTTCGAGCACGCATTACTTCGGCAAGCTGGCCGCCGATCTCATCGAGCAGGCGCGAGGCGACATCGCTGCATTGATCGGCGCTGATCCGCGCGAACTCATTTTCACTTCCGGTGCGACCGAGTCCGACAACCTCGCCATTCTCGGTATCGCGCGTGGACGCCACGATCTGGGTCGTCACCTCGTCACCTCGCGTACCGAGCACAAGGCGGTACTCGATCCCTGCAAATACCTGCAGAAACGCGGCTGGCAGATCACCTGGCTCGAACCGCAAGCCGACGGTCTCATCGATCCCGAGGCGCTACGTCGCGCGTTGCGTAGCGACACACAATTGGTGTCGATCATGCACGCCAACAACGAGACGGGCGTCGTACAGGACATCGCATCGATCGCTCGTGTGTGTCGCGAAGCGGGCGTCTTGCTGCACGTCGATGCGGCGCAATCGGCCGGCAAGTTGCCCATCGATACACGCGCGCTGGATGTCGATCTGTTGTCGCTGTCGGCACACAAGATGTACGGGCCTAAGGGTATCGGTGCGCTGTATGTATCGGTCCGCGCGAGGCCGTGGCTCGAGCCTCTCAGTTACGGGGGTGGCCACGAACTTGGACTTGTCCACGTTTTCAATGATGGTCATGCCCTTCTTGCGCAACTCGGCCACGCCATTGGCATCGTCCTTGTCGACGCGGGCGCGGTTGACCTTGACGGCCTCTTTGGCCGCATCGAGGAAGATTTGCTTGTCAGCGGCGCTGAGCTTGTCAAAACTGCCCTTGTTCATCAGGATCACGACGGGTGAGTAGACGTGGCCAGTCAATGTCAGGTGTTTTTGGACCTGGTCAAAGTTGGCCGCCATGATCACGGACAGAGGGTTTTCCTGGCCGTCCACGGTGCCTTGCTGCAAGGCGGTGAACACTTCAGGGAAAGCCATGGGGGTGGTCACAATGCCCAGGCTCTTGTAGGCCGCTACGTGGACAGGGTTCTCCATGGTGCGCATTTTCAGGCCCTTGAGATCCTCCGGTGCATTCACAGCCCGCTTGCTGTTGGTCATGTGACGCACCCCGTTTTCGCCCCAGGCCAAGGCCTTGAAGCCCTTGGAATCAAATTTGGTCAGTAGCTCCTGGCCAATCGGGCCGTCCAGCACAGCGCGGGCATGCGCTTTGTCGCGGAACAGGAAGGGCACGTCCAGAATGCGGGCTTCGGGAACGAAGTTGGGCACGGGGCCGGTGGAGGTGGTGGCCAGCTCCTG
>JALRHE010000247.1 GCA_023253235.1 Steroidobacteraceae bacterium | reverse complement strand
GGAGGAGTCGGCGGCGGCGCGAAGTCTCGCTCAAAGAATCGCCGATGCGGTACAGGCAGGGGTATGACGATGACACGTAAGCCATTGGTGGTTGGCAACTGGAAGATGCACGGTTCACTCGCGGGTAACGCCGAGTTGCTGCTCGGGTTGCGAGAGCTACTGCCGACGAGTGCCGTCGAACGTGTCGTCTGTCCGCCCTTCGTCTATCTGCCCTCGGTTGGAGCAGCTCTTGCGGGCAGTACGATCGAGCTCGGTGCGCAGGATGTTTGCGAGCAGGTCAATGCCGGCGCCTACACCGGCGAGGTCTCGGCATCGATGTTGCGCGAGGTCGGTTGTCGCTACGTCATCGTCGGTCACTCCGAGCGTCGGGCGATCTATGGGGAAAGCGACGAGCTGGTGGCGCGCAAGTTTGCGGCGGCTCTGGCTGCGGGACTCGTGCCGATACTCTGCGTCGGCGAGTCGTTGCAGGAGCGAGAGTCGGGTGCCACCGAGGCGGTCGTGATTCGCCAGCTCGAGGCGGTGATCGGTGCCGTTGGGGTAGGGGAAGTGGGTCGCGGCGTGCTGGCCTACGAGCCGGTTTGGGCCATCGGAACCGGCCGAACGGCGAGTCCGGAGCAGGCGCAGGAGGTTCATGCCTGCCTACGTGGTCGACTCGCCTCAATCGATGCTACAATTGCCGGCTCCGTGAGGGTCCTCTATGGGGGCAGCGTCAAGGCGGGCAATGCGAACGAGATTTTCGCGATGCCGGATGTCGACGGTGGCCTGATAGGCGGAGCCTCACTGAAAGCAGCCGAGTTTGCAGCGATCGTCGCTGCGGCCGCTGCAAACGGAAAGTGAACATCACATGCTGTTGACCGCCCTGACCATCTTGCAAGTTTTCGTCTCGATCGCGATCGTCGCGCTCGTGCTGTTGCAGCGTGGCCGCGGAGCCGATGCAGGTGCCGGTTTCGGCGCAGGCGCTTCCGGCAGCGTATTCGGTGCGCGCGGTGCAACGACTGGGTTGTCGCGTTCCACGGCGATTTTCGCCGCGATTTTCATGCTCAACAGCTTGGCGCTGGCGTGGCTGGGTACGCGCACCACCGTTGAGACTTCACAAGGCTTGCTCGGCGAATCGGTCGAGCAAGTGGCGCCTGCGAATCCGGCGCCCACATTGTCTGACGCACCGCCGGTGGCGCCAGAGCAGGGTCAGTAAGCCTGACAACGACGTTGCGGTCGTGGTGGAATTGGTAGACACACTAGCTTGAGGGGCTAGCGCCGAAAGGTATGGGAGTTCGAGTCTCCCCGACCGCACCAAACTCGATTCATACCCTGCTACAATTCGCGCCGCTTGCGGTACGGGGGTTACGCGGCGTTGCGCCGTGTTCGTGCCAGGGCGGTGAACATGCTTTCGAACTATCTGCCTGCACTGATCTTTTTGGCAGTGGCCACGGGTCTCGCTACCGTGCTGCTGTTACTCGGTACCGGACTTGGTCGGTACTTCTCCAAGGCGCCTGACGACGCGCAAAAACTATCCGCTTACGAGTGTGGCTTCGAAGCCTTCGAAGACACCCGCATGAAGTTCGACGTTCGGTATTACCTCGTCGCCATTCTCTTCATCGTCTTCGATCTCGAAATCGCTTTCCTCTTTCCGTGGGCCGTCGCACTCAAATCGATCGGCACCTTCGGTCTTGTCGCCATGGGGATTTTCCTCGGCATATTGATCGTCGGGTTTATCTACGAGTGGAAGAAGGGAGCGCTCGAGTGGGATTGAACAACAGCAGCGAGGCGCAGAGCTTCGCTGAGCGTGGTTTCGTCACCACGCAGGTAGACAATCTGGTCAACTGGGCTCGCACGGGTTCGTTGTGGCCGATGACTTTCGGGCTCGCGTGTTGCGCGGTCGAGATGATGCACGCCGGTGCCTCTCGCTACGACCTCGATCGCTTCGGCGTCGTGTTCCGCCCAAGTCCACGTCAGTCGGACGTCATGATCGTCGCGGGCACACTGGTCAACAAGATGGCGCCTGCGCTGCGTAAGGTGTACGACCAGATGCCGGAGCCGCGTTGGGTAATCTCGATGGGGTCCTGCGCCAACGGTGGTGGTTACTATCATTACTCTTACGCCGTCGTTCGCGGTTGCGATCGGATCGTGCCGGTCGATGTGTACGTGCCGGGTTGCCCGCCAACGGCTGAGGCCTTGCTCTACGGCATCATCCAATTGCAGAAGAAGATCGCTCGTACGAGCTCGGTGCTGAATCCATGACGATCGAAAACACCGTGCAGGCCATCGAGGCCCGCCTGGGTTCGCAGTTGCGTCGGATCGACTCGCTGCCAGATGAAATCGCCTACGAGTGTGACGCGGCGCAGTGGATCGAAGTCTCACGCGTGTTGCGTGATGATCCGGCCTTGCGTTTCGAGATGTTGATCGATCTCGCGGGCGTCGATTACTCGGAGTTTGGTAAGTCGGAGTGGAAGACGCTCTCAGCGACAGGTTCCGGTTTTTCGCGTGGCGTTAATCGCGGCGCTTCGGCACAAGAGCGTCAGAGCGGGCGGCGCTTTGCAGTGGTGGTGCAGCTGCTGTCGATCTCGCACAACCAGCGTCTGCGTTTGCGCTCCTTCTGTGCCGACGACGCGGAACCGATGATCGACTCGCTCGTCGACGTTTGGGCGTCGGCGAATTGGTTCGAGCGCGAGGCTTTCGATCTCTTCGGCATCCTGTTCCGAGGACATCCAGATCTGCGTCGTTTGCTCACGGATTACGGTTTCATCGGCCATCCGTTCCGCAAGGACTTCCCGCTGATCGGCAACGTGGAAGTGCGGTACGACCCGATCAAACAGCGCGTGGTGTACGAGCCGGTCAGTATCGAGTCGCGCACGCTCGTGCCGCGCGTCATTCGTCACGACAACCGCTACGACCCGGCGCTCGGCGGAAATTGATCCATGTCTGAAATCCAGTCTTACACCATGAATTTCGGGCCGCAGCATCCGGCGGCCCACGGCGTGTTGCGTCTCGTACTCGAGC
The DNA here is from genome assembly GCA_023253235.1 of Steroidobacteraceae bacterium. Taxonomy (GTDB): domain Bacteria; phylum Pseudomonadota; class Gammaproteobacteria; order Steroidobacterales; family Steroidobacteraceae; genus UBA964. Next base: position 52 of record JALRHE010000247.1, on the reverse strand, counting down.
TCGATGGCGAGGTGATCCAGAAAGCCGATCCGCACATCGGCCTGCTGCATCG
>JALRHE010000239.1 GCA_023253235.1 Steroidobacteraceae bacterium | reverse complement strand
GTACGTTGATGTAAAACACGGCGCGCCAGCCAAACTCATCCGTCAATACGCCGCCAACCCAGGGTCCGAGTACGGGTCCGATCATCACGCCGACGCCGAGCACAGCAAAGGCGCGCGTCAGCAAATGTCTTGGGTAAACGGTTTGTAAAGCCGTCTGACCCAAAGGGATCAAACCTGCACCGCATAAACCCTGCAGAAATCGTGCAACGACCAACGCTTCGATATTGGGTGCAACGGCACACAGCACGGAAGCGACACCGAATCCGATCACACTCGTGAGATAGCTACGCAACAGGCCAAGTCGAGACTCGATCGATGACAAGGCCGGTAGTGCGATCGCACTGGCAATCAGATACGAAGTCAAAACCCAAGATGACTGTTCTCGCGTGATGGCGAGATTCCCTTGAATGACAGGCAGCGCGACGTTGGCGACGGTGGTATCGATCGCATAGAGCAATACCGACAAGAGTACGCTGGCGGTCAGCAACCAGCGTCGAGTGGGATCAACCTCGGTCGAGGTGGTTTCGTTCACCTGTGCTTGTCGGTGAGACGTACTTCAACCACTGCGCTCATGCCGACTAGAATCGAATCCTTCGGATGTGCGTCATCGATGACGATGCGAACCGGGATTCGTTGTACGACTTTGACCCAGTTCCCCGATGCATTCTGCGGCGGCAATAACGCGAATTCTGCGCCGCTTGCCGGCGCAATCGTATCGATATGTCCACGCAAAGCCGTATCCGGTCGGGAATCGAACCGAACCGTCACCGGTTGTCCTGGCTGCAGATGTTCGATTTGGGTTTCTTTGAAATTGGCTTCGACCCAAATCTCGTCGTCGCGGACCAGTGTCAATAAGGGTGCCGATCGGCGCCCCATCGTGCCAACCTCTGGTAGGCGCGCCACTCGTCCGGCAACCGGCGCTTTGATCTCACTACGTTGTAGCTTCAATTCGCCAGATTGCACAGCAGCTTTGGCGGCTTGCACGGCTGGGTGGGTATCGATTTCCCCGACGGCTGCAGGACCCAAGCGTGTTCGCAACTCGGCGATGCGTTGTTTCGTGACCTCGATTTGGCCGTCGGCTTGATGGGCGACATGCTCTGCTTCTTCGAGGCGAATCGCCGCACTCAATTTGCGCGCCACCAACTCACGCTGTCGAGCGAGCTCCCGTGCAGCAAACGTCTGACGTTCTCGCGCTAGGTTGAGCTCCGTTTGCGCCATTTGCCATTGGCTGCGTAGCGCTGAGATTTCTTCACGAATTCTTTCGACTTCGGCTTCGGCGCGGGCGAGTTCGATACGGGTCGCCTCGGTATCGAGTGTGACGAGACGCTCTCCGGCTTCGACACGGGCATTTTCGGTGACGAGCACCTCCCGAACGGGTGCTTCGACTTCGGGATAGATGGCGATCAGGTCAGCTTTGGCATAGGCATTATCGGTGGTAATGACTTTGCCGCCGAAGCGCCAATAAAGCGCTGCCGCGATCAGAGCAATGATCGGTACGCCCCACAGCAGGAACACACGAGCCTTGGAATCAGACATCAACTAGATGGTAAGAGCCGCTAGCTGGGCGAACAAGCGTATTCCGACCGCCAGATGAAGTCGTCATATGAAGTGCTAGAGTCGCAAAAATCCAAGTCCCATCGAAGAACCTAGCGGAGGATGCGATGGCATTCGACAGCAGAAATCGTTTTCAGAAGTTCAGTTTGATTTCGATCGTGATCGGTATCGGACTTATGGGCGCGGTTCGAGCGGAGACAGTCTCATCCGTCATTGAGGTTTCGGGTCTTGCGGAGCGGCTGGTTCGGCCGGATCTGGCGCATCTCGAAATAACCATCGATGTTCGTGATGAAAAGCTTGACACCGCCCGTCGCGAGGCAGGCACCAAAACTGTCGCGGTTCTGCGCAATCTCAAGGAACTTGGTATCGCCGACGACGCGATCGATAGCGGCTCACTGACCGTACAACCGGAGTTTGCGTGGGACACCAAGTCGGGCGCGCGCCGTCTGCAAGGCTATCTCGTCGCCCGTACTATCCGAGTGCGCTTGCTCGACTTAGACAAGCTCGGCGCCATTCTCGAGCGCGCCGTCAAACTCGGCGCTAATCAGATCGCGCCGCCACGATTTGCATTGCAGGACGAAAGCGCGCTTCGACGAGAGTTGCTCACGGAGGCAACGCGAAATGCCAGACAGAACGCCGCTGCCATTGCGCGCGGGCTTGATGCCAAGCTCGGCGCCGCGCTCCGAGTGGATGCCATCGAGGCCGATCAGCCTACATTCGCATCACCCGTGATGCTGCGAGCATCGTCGGCGCCGGGAGAGGACGCAGCAGCGTCAGAGAGTTACCGACCGGGCGACATCACGCTTCGAGTATCGGTGAAAGCAAGTTTTGCGCTGAACTGAATTAGCGTTCGACGAAGGCGCGCTCGATCACATAATCGCCGGCTTCGCCGATACGCGGTGAGATGGCGAAACCCATCTCATCGAGCAGGGTAGAGAGATCCTTGAGCATCGCTGGACTACCACAAATCATGGCGCGATCATGCTGCGGATCGAGTTGCTCGATGCCGAGATCGTGAGCGACCTTACCACTACGTAGCAGGTCTGGCAGACGGCCTCGATGTTCGTAAATCTCGCGGGTCACGGTTGGGTAATAGAGGAGCTGCTCTTTGACCAATTCCCCTATGAACTCATGCTCTGGCAGCTCGTTCGCGATGTAATCGCGATAGGCAAGCTCGCTGGCATAGCGCACACCATGCAGTAGCACGACTTTCGAGAATCGCTCGTAGGTCGCCGGATCTTGGATGATGCTCATATATGGCGCGAGACCCGTGCCCGTCGCGAGCAGATACAGATTGCGACCTGGTTTGAGATCGGTGATGAGTAGCGTTCCCGTTGGTTTCAAACCGACGAGCACGGGATCGCCGACTTGGATGTGCTGCAGGCGCGAAGTGAGCGGCCCGTCGGCCACCTTAATGCTGAGGAACTCTAGATTCTCGTCATGGTTAGCGCTGGCGATGCTGTAGGCGCGCATCAGCGGGCGATCATCCACACTTAGGCCGATCATCACGAACTGGCCATTTTCGAACCGGAATCCGGGGTCGCGTGTCGTACGAAAGCTAAAAACCCGCTCGTCCCAATGATGGACATGCAGGACGGTTTCTTTGCGGTAGTTGGCCATGGTGGGCGCGCAGTATCCAAGTTCTCGCGACAAGGTCAATACGGGGCTTGGCCGACTCTGGCAACATCAGCGAATGACGAGTTTCTATCGACGCTACATCCTGCCGCCCTTGCTCGATCGCGCGATGAGCGATCGACGGATCAGCCGTTATCGACGGCCGGTATTGGCTCCGGCCTCGGGCCGCGTGCTTGAGATCGGCTTCGGTACGGGAGCCAACCTCTCTCATTATCCCGAGTCGGTTCGGCAGCTTGAGATCGTCGAGCCCGATACAGCACTCCACGCGCGCGCCCAGCGACGACTGGCGAAGACGTCGCGCCAGGTCATCGTGCACGCACTGTCGGCGGAGCAATTGCCTTTTGATACCGGTAGCTTCGATACCGTGGTCAGCACATTCACGCTGTGCTCCATTCCCGATGTCGCATCGGCACTGCGTGAGATTCATCGGGTGCTAAAGCCTGGCGGGCAGTTCCTATTCCTAGAGCACGGTCTGTCGCCGGAGGAGGGCGTTGCCCGTTGGCAGCATCGACTGACCCCATTACAAAAGGTCATTGGTGGGGGCTGTCATCTCGATCGCCCGATGCGGTCGCTCATCGAGCAGGCGGGGCTGACTGTTCAATCAAGTGATTACGATGAACGCTACGCACCGAAATTGCCGAAGATCGTGGCTTGGCTGACGAGTGGGGTCGCCAAAAAAACGGTTGGATAACCAACACGACGGTTCCGTCATGTTGGGAGGCGTATGATACCGCTCCACGTCGATGTCCACGCCGTCTAAATCCCGCGTTTCTCTGCCGCTGCTCATCGGTGCGATGGGAGTGGTATTCGGCGATGTCGGCACGAGTCCGCTCTATGCATTCAAAGCGGTGTTCACTGCCTCCGAGCTCGACCCAACCAATCTAGAAAACGTCCTTGGCGTTCTATCACTGATTTTTTGGTCGATCACG